>NZ_RZTB01000072.1:14867-30855 GCF_003997735.1 Mesorhizobium sp. M7A.F.Ca.MR.148.00.0.0
TTTCGAAATAGCCGCCAAGGTTGGCATTGGTGGTCAAAAGGCAACGCGACACGGCGTCCGCCACCGCCTGTGGCACCTGCGTGCCGGCAGGGTTGTCGAGATAGATCCGGCGGCGGCCCCTGTCGGTCAGGGAGAGAGCGGGAAATTTTCCCCGGATAGCCTCGATCGGAAAATCCATTGTTGCCCTGCTCCCATTGTAATCATTGGATATTCGGCCTGCGGCAAATCCCGTTCAAGGACAGGGATTGCCGACCCGCTGGTGGATTGTGTCCACCGCCTTCTGCATTTCTTCGGTCCAGGTGACGTCGACGGAAGACAGCGCCATGTCGAGCTGCGAAAGCGTCGTTGCGCCGACGATGTTGGAGGTTACGAACGGACGGCTCGAGACATAGGCATTGGCAAACAGTGCCGGCTCCAGGCCAAAGGAGCGCGCCAGCTCATTGTATTCGAGTTGTGCTTCAGCGGCACCTGGCGTCTCGTAGCGCTGGCCGCGATTGAACAGCTGCGAGCGGGACCCCTGCGGTCGCGCGCCATGGTCGTATTTGCCGGTGAGATAGCCCTGGGCCAGCGGCGAATAGGGCAGCAGCGACACTTGCTCGCGCTCGCAGACCTCGGCGAGGTTCACCTCGAAAGTGCGGTTGACGAGATTGTAAGCGTTCTGGATCGACGCGACGCGCGGGCCGATGCCCTTGTCGGCTTCGGCAAGGAACCGCATCACGCCCCAGGAACTCTCGTTCGACAGCCCGAAATGGCGGATCTTTCCAGCCTTCATCAGTTCGTCGAAGACGCCAAGCGTCTCGGCGATCGGTGTTTCGTCGGCCGGTGCGCCGACGGAATCGGCGCGCGGCGACACGGCGCCGACGCGCGTCGGGTTGGCGCCCCAAGGGATATCCCGCTCCGGCCAGTGGATCTGGTAGAGGTCGATATAGTCGGTGCCGAGCTTGGCCAGCGACTTGTCGATGGCGTCAAAGATATCGGCGCGCACCAGTTGCGACGGCCTGTCGCCGCGAAACCATGCGTTGGCCGTGCGGCCGACGACCTTCGAGGCCAGGATCACCTTGTCGCGGTTGCCCTTGGCTTTCATCCAGCTGCCGATGATCCTTTCGGTCCGTCCCTGCGTCTCCGCCTTGGGCGGGATCGGATAGAGCTCGGCGGTGTCGATGAAATTGACGCCACGCGAGAAAGCCAGGTCCATCTGGGCGTGGCCTTCGGCCTCGGTGTTCTGCTGGCCCCAGGTCATGGAGCCCAGGCAGATCTGGGTCACAAGAAGATCGGTCCGACCGAGACGGCGTTTGTGCATGAAATTCGGCTCCGGAGGAAGGCTGGCGCGACTGCGCGGAGGAAGCCGCATCTATAGGCAAAGCAGAGCCGCTCTCCAAGCCTCGCCAGACCGACTTTTGCGTGAACCAGCCGGGTTAGCGGCGAGCACCGGCTAGTGCACGGCGCTTGGCCTCGTCGATCAGCATGTTGGCCACTTGCATGCGGATCATGGCGCGCTGGCGCAAATGCGGGGCGACACGGTCGGGATGGTTGGCAAAGGCAAAGCGGCGGCGCATACGACCGAAATCGGCGACTTGCCTGGGCTGATTGAGGCCGAGTTCGACGGCGATGGCTTCGGGATCGATCGGCGGCAGCTTTTCCTCGGGCTTTGGCTCTTTGCCGGCGAGAGCCAGCTTGGCATGATGGATGGACGAGCGCCGGCGTCTTCGCCCTCGCCATTCTTGTCGGGGGCGATAAAGAGGTCGTCGAGCAACGAAGCGAAATCCCGCTTGGCGCCAGTAGCGATGTCAGCCTCCCCCTCGCCCGACCATTCGGGTATCGAAGCATAGAACCGGCTCGTTAAAAATGCATGGCACCGATCTTAACGAATTTAGCCTTCGCCTCGTCTACCGCTTGACCCACCGCAATCCCAAAAACAAAAGCCGGACTGCATTTTCACGCAGTCCGGAATTCGCCAGGAGTGGCGAGGAAAAACCGGCCAGTAGCCAGCATTCGAGGCTACGATACGCACCGGCCAAAAGTTTCGCCCGTTAGAGAAAATGTCGAAAAATTCGCCAAGACATGGCAGGTATGCAAATGCTGCACTGCACAATTGTCACGATTCAACTATATTGGCGGATGTGGAGGACCAATTTGGGGCTTGAATCATGGGTTTCTTCACTGAAATGTTCGCCCGGCCGCGGCCGCAGGAGCATCTGAGATACCGCTCGGCGCTCGCGCTGCTTCATTCGATGAGCAATGCCGACCGCGCCGACATCGGTATCAAGCCGGCCGACTTCCCCCGCATCGCCCGCGAAATGTCCATTCGCTAGGTACTTCCGGAGATGTCCCGGATCGATCCGGGACATCTCCAAAAAACTCAATTCCCTAGCGCGATCCCAGGAACGTCGCCTTGCCCAACGGCACGCCATTGTGGCGAAGAATGTCGTAGGCCGTGGTGAGGTGGAAATAGAAGTTGGGCATAGCCACATGCAGCAGATACTGCAGGCCGGGCATCGAACTTTCCCGTCCGCCAAGCTTCAGCTCGATGATCTTGTCGTCGGAGCCGTCGAACTCGGCAGCCGAAAATGTCGCCAGAAGGTCGAGCGTCTTCGTGATGCGAGCCTGGACATCGGCAAAACTCGCCTCGTTGTCCTCATATTTCGGCACTTCGCGGCCGGCGAGCCGTGACGGCGCGCCCTAGGCATGATCGGTGGCGATCTGCACCTGCCTCGTCAAGGCGAACATGTCTGGCGCCAGCCGCGACGTCAGAAACACCTGCGGATCGATCTTGCGGTCAAGCGCATTCTGTTCGGAGGTCGCCAGCACATTGGAAAGCGCTTTCAGCCTGGCCGAAAACACCGGCACGGACGCCTCATACATCGATATCGTCACGTCAAATCTCCTGCCCGGCCGAACGCCGGTGGACGCGACGTAGCGCCTTCGCGCGCGATTCTTCAAGTCCGTCGAGCCTGCGTCACCACGTTGCCGCAATCGCCGTCGTAGAATCCTCTATCGAGCGGAGGTTCCCGATGAGACGCGCCCTTTTCGCAGCGACTGCCTTTCTCTCCCTGGCACCGATCGGCCAGACGGTATTGGCTGCCGACGATGCCCCCGAAGCGCCCTATATCGACGATCGGTCGAGCGCCGACGCGGTTGTCCGTTCGCTGTACAGCGCCATCAGCCGGCACGAATTCGCCCGCGCATGGGGGTATTTCGGCGATACAAAGCCGGCAAAGGATTTCGATAGTTTCGTCAAGGGCTATGATGGGACGGACAAGGTCGAAGTCCAGACCGGGACGGTTTCCGACGAAGGCGCGGCTGGCAGCATTTTCTACAACGTCCCCGTCGCCATCCGCGCGACGGACAAGGCTGGCGGCGAAAAGGTCTTTGCCGGGTGCTATACGCTGCGCCAGGTGAATGCCCAGATCCAGGCGGCGCCGCCTTTCGATCCGATCCACATCGAGAAAGGGGCACTGAAGCCCTCCACTGCCGATCTCGAGGAGGCGCTGCCGCCAAGCTGCGGCGATGGCCCGCCACCGCCAAAGAAAGACACCGCAGTGGAGCAGGCCAAGAAGGCCTTTCTGGCAACCTATGGCGACCAGTGCGACAAGCAGTTCCTTGCCAATGAGCCGACCGTTTTTTCGATTAAATACAAGGACAAGGATGCGCAGCCCGGCGAACCCGACAAGGAGACGCGGTTGTTCCATTTTTCCTGTTCGGCCGCGGCCTACAATGAAAGCTCGGTCTACTATATGACCGACGACGTGTCGGGCGTGCAGCAGTTGCAGTTCGCCGAGCCCAAGATGGACATCCGCTACGAGAACAATGACAGCAACGGCAAATTGCTGGGCATGAGTATCGTCGGTTTCCAGACGTCCGGCTGGGCGGTCAATTCCGACTATGACGAGGCTGCCCACACGATCGCAACATTCAACAAGTGGCGCGGCATCGGCGATGCGTCCGACGCAGGGACGTATCTGTTCCGCAACGGCAATTTTTCGCTGGTCCAGTATGACGTCGATGCGTCCTATGACGGCGAGCAAAATCCGGAGACGGTTGTCGACTATAACACCGCGCCCTGAGCGTCACACGAGCTTGCAGGCTGCGTCGGTCAGGGCGCCTTCGACAGCATCCAGTTGAGCGTGCCGCGCCAGTCGGTCATGCGGATCGGGGTGCCATGGGTGCCTGTCTCGAAGCGGACGAAGCGGGTCGGATAGGTCTTCGATTTGGCCAGGATCGAGCGAAAGAACGCCTCCTGCTTTGCCACGGGGTAGACCACGTCGTGGCTGCCCTGGCCGAAGAAGACCGGCACGCGGCGCTTGAAGGCCGGGCTGGTGAAAAAGCTCTCATCCCACAGCGAACCGAGCAGCAGCAGGCCATTGATGCGTCCGCCCGTGTCCTTGCGCGCGGCCAGCTTCCAGCACAGCGCGCCGCCCATCGAGCCGCAGGCGACGAAGATCTTCGCGCCTGGCGACTGTTCGGCATAATGACCGATCAGCGCCGCCACCTGCGCCGCTCCCTTGTCGCCGAAATCGGTGAAATCCGGGCTGAGGTAGAGGCCGCCATTGCCGGCCATCAGGTTCTTGAGCCGGTTGAAATTGCCGCCGAAGGTGAAGTCGTCGACACCCTGCTTGCGGCTGCCGCCCTGCCCGTGCAGATAAAGCACGATGATGCCGGCGCCCTCGGTCTTTCCGACGGCGACATGCCTGACATCGCCGGCATCGGTTTTCAGCAACAGATCCTGCTGCATCTTGCGGACGCCGGTGTCGGTGTATTGGAAGTTCACCCGCCGCTCGGGCACCTGGTCACGCTGGTTGATGTCG
Source organism: Mesorhizobium sp. M7A.F.Ca.MR.148.00.0.0 (assembly GCF_003997735.1). Lineage (NCBI taxonomy): Bacteria > Pseudomonadati > Pseudomonadota > Alphaproteobacteria > Hyphomicrobiales > Phyllobacteriaceae > Mesorhizobium > Mesorhizobium sp. M7A.F.Ca.MR.148.00.0.0. The sequence continues at coordinate 19,673 of NZ_RZTB01000072.1, forward strand.
CGCATCTCGCGGTAGTCGATGACCGTGTAGGTGCCGTTGATGTCAGACGACAGCGTGGGCGGATAGGCGAAGAGATCGTCCTTGAAGGGTTTTAGGGACAGCGTCTGACTTTGCGCGGCCGAAGACAGCAACGCGGTCGCGACTGCAAAGGCACAGAAAATTTGGCAGCGAATAGACATGCCCAAGGCATGCGTAATTCGGCTTGGGTTTGTCAATCCTGCAGCACGCCGCCGGCGCCTTCGAGTGCCTCGCGTGTGTCGACATCGACTGACGCCGCCGCGCCGATCTCGACGTCGATGACATCGAGCCCTTCCGTCTCGACCAGATGGCGCGCGCCGGTGTCGCCTTCGAGATGGGCGATCGCCGGAAACAGCGAGCGCGGCAAAAGCACAGGGTTGCCGCGCTTGCCGTCATGCGAGGCGCGGACCACCGCATTGCCGCCGGCCTTGCGGAAAGCATCGATCAATCTGTCGAGATCATCGGACGTGATATCAGGCATGTCACCGAGAACGATCATCACGCCGGCGGAATCTTCCGGCAGATAGGCGATGCCGGCTTTCAGCGAGGTGGACAGGCCCTCGGCAAAATCGGGATTGTCGGCGAAGGTCACGTCGAGGCCCGCCAGCGCAGCGCGCACCCGCTCGCGCTGGTGGCCGGTGACGACGACAGTGCTGGACGCCTTCGAGCCGAGCGCCCGCTCGGCGGTGCGGCGCACAAGCGGCTTGCCGTCGAACAGCGCCAAAAGCTTGTTCGGCCCGCCCATGCGGCTTGAGCGGCCAGCGGCCAGCAGCACGATGCCGACCTTGAGCTGGCTTTTGGCCGGCAGCGGTTCGCGCGGCTGCGGCCGTGTCGGGATTTCCATCAACAGCCCGCCGACCCCCATGGCGGCAATATCCCTAGCCGTCACGTCGAGGCCAGCGATCAACCGGTCCAGCACCCAGTCGAAACCATTCTCCTTGGGGCTGCGGGCGCAGCCGGGCGCGCCGATGATGCGCTTGCCATCGAGCGTGCCGAGCACCAGCAGATTGCCGGGATCGACCGGCATACCCGCGCGGATGACTGCACCACCCGCCTTCTCGATCGCCGCGGGAATGACATCGGCAAAATCGCTCATCGCCGAAGCGCCGAAGATCACCACCATGTCGTTGTCGCGCGCCAGGGAGACCGCGGCCTCCGCCACTGGCGCGACCTCATGCGGCGTGCGGCGCTCCGCAGTCAGCCTGCCGCCCGTACGCGCCAGCCGCGCTTCGGTGACGCGCAGCGTCTTGTCGAGCACGGAAGGCTTGATGCCCGGCAGAACCGTCTGGATGACGCCGACACGCACGGGCCGGTAGGCATTGACGGCAAAGATCTCACCACCGGCGCAGATTATCGTCGCAGCGTCGACCAGCGCTGAACTGACCGCGAAGGGAATGATCTTCACGGTCGCGACCATCTGGCCTTTCTCGACCGGCGCATGCTGCGCCAGCGTGGCGATGGTGATGGCGGGATCAATGGCATTGATGGCATCGATGACAGCGGCATCGACCGTGAAGATGCCCGGCGCCTTGGCATGGAGATTGACCCGCCCGGTAGCGGCAGGCCTAGCCTCGATCCCGCGAAAGGTCATGCTCTCGGCGATCGTCTGCGCGGCGGCATCCTCGCCGAGGTCGTCGACGGCCAGCACGGCCGCAACGACCTCAGAAATGCCGGCAGCCCGCAGCAGCGCCACATCTTCAGCGCTCAGCCTGTGCGCCTTGCGGAAGCGGCGTTCGCCGGCGGTGGTCGAATGCGCCAGCACCGCGCCTTCCGCTGTCTCGATCGGGATCGGGCCGAATTTCACGCCGCCGCGCCCGCAGAGCGCCGCGCGTCCTTTTGGACGCGCAACGGACGCTCTGCTATTTTGAATCTACGCATCGTGCTTTTCCAAAGTCGATTTCGATTTTGGAGCCGATGCGGAGGCATCAAGACCGCGCGAGCGGAAGGCGTGGATCGCCTGGGCCAACACCGCAACGGCGATCTCTCCCGGGCTGGCAGCACCGATGTCGAGCCCGATCGGCGCATGGATACGGGCGATCTGATCGGCGCTCGCGCCCAGCGCCAGCAGGCGTTCGACCCGCTTGGCATGCGTCTTCCTGCTACCGAGCGCCCCGACATAGAAACAGTTGGCGTCGAGCGCGGCCTTCAGCGCGAAATCATCGATCTTCGGGTCATGGGTGACGGCGGCAAGTGCGGTGTAGCTGTCGAGCGGCTGGCGCTTCAGCACATCCTCCGGCCATTCGGCATGAAGCGCCACATCGGGAAAGCGGTCCGGCGTGGCGAAAGCGGTGCGGGGGTCGATGATCTCCACGGGATAGCCGGCAATCTTCGCTATCGGCGCCAGCGCCTGGCTGATATGGACAGCGCCAATCACGACCAGACGCGGCTGCGGCAGATGCGCGTTGAGAAAGAAGGTTCGCCCCTCTGCCTCGACAGAACCGGAATTGCCGGTGCGAAACGCCTTGGCGATGGCAGCGCCGAGATCGCCGGCGACCTGATCGCCCTCGCGCACGATGCGGTCGCGGCCGTCACCGAGATCGGTGACCAGGATCGCCGCACGGCGAGCTCGTCGTTCGGCGTTCAAAATTTTTAAGGCGTAGGGATCCATCCGAGATCAGCCCAGTCTTTCCACGTACACCTTGATGCGGCCGCCACAGGACAAGCCGACCTGCCATGCGGTTTCATCGGCAACACCTAACTCCAGCATCCTGGCCTTGCCGCTGTCGATGACGTCGATGGCCTCGCTGACCACAGCGCCTTCGACGCAGCCGCCGGAAACGGAGCCGTGGAAATTGCCGTCGGCATCAATGACCAGATGGCTGCCTACAGGTCGGGGCGCCGATCCCCAGGTCTCGACCACTGTCGCTATGGCCACGTCCTTGCCGTCCTTCATCCAGCCCTCCGCGATGATCAGCGGGTCGCGGGCCTCATCCAGATAAATGCTGTTTTCCATGACCGTTTCTCCAGAAGTCTGTTTTTCTCGGGATCTGTTTTCCGGGTGGGAAAGATATGGTTATGCGGCGTGCCTCGCGCCAGCGTCCAGCCATCGGCGCGGATCGACGGATAGTGCCGACTTCTTGTCCAATGACGCGCAGAGATCGGCGAGCGCATCGAGATTGTGCACCGAGCGGAACTCGTCGACATGCGGCAGCATCGCCTTGACGCCACGGGCGCGCGCCTGAAAACCGTCAAAGCGCAGCAACGGGTTCAGCCAGATCAGCCGCCGGCAGGATTTGTGCAGGCGCTCCATTTCCTCCGACAGGCCGTCGACATCGTCGCGCTCCAACCCGTCGGTGATCAGAAGCACGACCGCGCCCTGCCCCAGCACGCGCCGCGACCATATTAGGTTGAACTCGGCAAGTGTGTCGCCGATGCGGGTGCCGCCCGACCAGTCCCTGACCGCCGCCGAGCAGTCGGCCAGGGCTGCATCCGGGTCACGATGGCGCATCTGCCGGGTCAGGTTGGTGAGCCGGGTGCCGAAGACGAAGGTGTGCACGCGACGCCTTTTTTCCGTCAGTGCATGCAGGAAATGCAGGAAAATCCGCGTGTACTGGCTCATCGAGCCGGAAATGTCGGCCAGCACCACCAGCGGCGGGTGAACCTCGCGCGGCGAACGGAACTTCGGCAGAATCAGTTCGCCGCCGGTGCGCGCGGCCGAACGCATCATGGCGCGCGGATCGATGCGGCGGCCATGCGCATCGGCCTTGAAGCGCCGGGTGCGCACCATGTCGAAAGGCAACCGCAACTGCGCGATCGCGTTCTTGGCATCGGCCATCTCGGCGGCGTTCATCTGGGCAAAATCCTTGGCCCGCAGCACCTCGTTGCCGGAAAAGGTGAAGCGGGCGTCGACCTCGATCTCGGGAATTTCCTGCGGCGGCTGGTTCTTCTGGTGGCCCTCGAACATCGCCTGGCTGACCCGGTTTTCAGCGGCGCGTGGCTTCTGCTTTTCCCTGGTGTCGGGCGCCACCGGCGAAAACATAGCCAGCATCTTCTCGATCAGTTCACGCGATTTCCAGAACAGCCGGAAGGCTTCGTCGAAAGTGGCGTGATCCTCATGCCGCGACACCAGCACGGCGTGCAGCGTCCAGTAGAAATCGTCGCGCGAACCAATGCCGGCGGCGAGCACCGCCTCGATTGCGTCCTTGACCGAGGCCGGCCCGACCCGCATGCCTGCCTTGCGCAAGGTGCGGGCAAAATAGACGATGTTGTCGGCGATTCGCCCGTGCGGCATGGCCTCTTTCGGTTCGGGGCGCGGCATCGCCTACTCCGCCGCCGAAAGCTCGGCCTTCACCTCGTTGAGGATGCGCCGGCCTTCGCCCTGTTCGATGCGGGCAATGTCGTCCTGGTATTTCAACAGCACGCCGATCGTGTCGGAGACGGTTTCCGGATCGAGCGCCACCTTGTCGAGTTCGGTCAGCGCGCCGGCCCAGTCGATGGTTTCGGCGACGCCAGGCACCTTGAACAATTCGATCTGGCGCAGCTTCTGGATGAAGGAGACCACTTCGGCCGAAAGCCGCTGGTTGGCCTGCGGCACCTTACGGCGCACGATCTCGAGTTCGCGCTCGGCGTTGGGATAGTCGACCCAGTGATAGAGGCAGCGCCGCTTCAGCGCATCGTGGATTTCGCGGGTGCGATTGGTGGTGATGATGACGATCGGCGGTTCTTCCGCCTTGATGGTGCCGAGTTCGGGCACCGTCACCTGGAAGTCGGACAGGATTTCGAGCAGGAAGGCTTCGAACGCCTCGTCGGTACGGTCGAGCTCATCGATCAGGAAAACCGGGGCAGCGCCCGTCTTTCCGGTCAGCGCATCGAGCACCGGGCGGCGGATCAGGTATTTTTCGGAAAAGACGTTGCGCTCCATGGCGGAGCGCTCGACCTTGCCGGCCGCCTCCTCCATGCGGATCTCGATCATCTGCGCGGCGTAGTTCCACTCATAGACGGCGGACGAAACGTCGAGGCCTTCATAGCACTGCAGGCGGATCAGCCGGCGACCGAGCGCCTGTGCCAACACCTTGGCGATCTCGGTCTTGCCGACGCCGGCCTCGCCCTCGAGGAACAGCGGCCGCTTCATACGCAACGACAGGAACAGCACGGTCGCCAGCGACCTGTCCGCCACATAGTCCGCACCGGTCAGGAGATCGAGCGTCTCGTCGATCGTCCGTGGCGCGGCGCGCGGTTTCAGCTCGGTCATTCTTTCTCCGTGAACGCCGCCGCTCCGCTGTCCAGAACGTGGTAGCCGCGGGCGTGGTAAATCAGCGGCCGCAAATTATCGCCCATACGCAGACCTGTCACCTTGCCAAAAAGCACACGATGGGTGGCCAGATCCTTGGTGTCGATCAATTCGCAGTCGAACACGGCAAGCGCGCCTTTCAGGGTCGGCGCGCCGGTGGAGATCACATCCCATTCGCCAAGCGCGAAACGTTCCTCGACCGGCAGGCCGGTGATGCCGGAAAAGCCGACCGACAGCGGCTCCTGGTGCGAGGCCAGCGTGTTCAGGGCAAACCTGCCGTTTTTCACGAACAGCTCATTCTTGGCATTTTCGCGGTTGAGACAGACCAGGATGGTCGGCGGCGTGTCCGACACCGAACAGGCGGCGATCACCGTCGTGCCGCGCTTGCCGGCCGGCCCGTCGGTGGTGACCACATGGACGTGGCCGGCAAAGTGGCTCATCGCGTCGCGATAGGCCTGCGGCCCAATGTCGTTCTTCTTCAGCACCGTATTTTTTCCATGGTCAGGATCCTACCGACATATATGGCCAGATATAGCCCGCCACAAGCGAAGTGCTTGAGCCATATCCCGAAATTCCCGTGTTGCACCAAGGCCGGGCAGCCTTTAGGTCTTGGCGGCAATAGTGCCAGGAGCATAGAGCCGGCACGGAGGGACCCATCGCTCGAATGCGACCCAGGACAAGAACAATAGCGGCGCTGTTCTGGCTGTTCACGGCCAGCGCCGCCGGCGCCCAGACGCTGCTGGTCGGCGTGGCCGCCCCCTTGTCGGGACCATCGGCCATTCTCGGCAAGCAGGTCGAGGCCGGCACAGGCCTGGCGGCCGAAGCGAACGGCATCGAACTGAAGACCGTGGATGACGCCTGCACCGCCGACGGCGGCGCTGCCGCGGCCAGGGATTTCGCCGCTGCCAAGGTCAATGTCGTGGTCGGCTTTCTCTGCACCGAGGCGATCGAGGCGGCGATGCCGATCCTGAAGGACGCCGGCATTCCGGTCATCACCATTGGCGTGCGGACCGAAAGCCTGACCGACCGCCGCGCCAAGACCGGCTGGCCGGTCTATCGCCTCGGGCCGCGCGGCGACGATGAGCGCAACGCCATCGCGTCCGCCCTCACCCATCTATGGCAGAACGAGCTGTTCGCCATTATCGACGACGGCACCATCTACGGACGTGAGATCGCCGAGACGTTGCGGGCAGCGGCCGAACAGGCAGCGCTGAAACCGGTATTCGTCGACACGTTCCGGCCACAGCTCGACAACCAGATCGGCATGATCGGCCGGCTGAAGAAGGCTGGCGCGACGCATGTCTTTGCCGGTGGCGACGGCGACGACATCGCCATCATGGGCCGCGATGCCGCACAGCTTCAGGCGGGCATCGTCTTTGCCGGCGGCGAAAATCTCCGCACACCGCCGGGCGATGTACCCTATGCCGTGGGCACGCTGATGATCGCACCGCCGGAATGGGCCGATGTCGCCGATCCAAAAGTGCTGGCGGCATTTGACGCTAAGAAGATCGTGCCTGACGGCTATGCGCTGCCGGCCTTTGCGGCGGTCGAAATCGCCAAGGCAGCATCAGGCTTGTCCGAAAGCTCGGGCAAGCCGCTGACGGAGGCCCTGACCGGACAGGATTTCACCACGGCGATCGGGCCGATCCGCTTTGATGCAAAAGGCGACCTCAGCCAGAGACCTTACCGCGTCTTCCGTTTCGACGGCACGCGCTTTGCGCCCTTGGAAAGCAACTGATGTTTCGCACCGGCCCACGCAACCTGATCACCGACGTTGCCGGCCTGCGCGTCGGCAATGCGTCCGACGCCAGCCTGAAGTCCGGCGTCACGACAGTGCTTTGCGACACGCCGACAGTGGCCGGCGTTCAGATCCTGGGCGGCGCGCCGGGCACGCGCGAGACAGACCTGCTCGAACCGCACAATTCCGTCGATGTGGTGCACGCCGTCGTGCTTTCAGGCGGTTCGGCTTTCGGCCTCGACGCGGCGTCCGGCGTGCAGGCGGCATTGCGCGAACGCGGCATCGGCCTGGAGGTCGGTGGTTTTCGCGTGCCGATCGTGCCGTCGGCGATCCTGTTCGACCTGCGCAATGGCGGCGACAAGGATTGGGGCCGTTATCCGCCCTACCGCGAGCTTGGCTATGAGGCCGCGCAAACTGCCGCCGCCGATTTCCAGCTTGGCACGATCGGCGCCGGCACCGGCGCGCTGACCTCGGGGCTGAAAGGCGGCCTCGGCTCCGCCTCGACGCTGCTGGATAGCGGCGTCACCGTCGGTGCGCTGGCCGCCGTCAACCCGACCGGATCGGTGACCACAGGCCGAACCCGCCATTTCTGGGCAGCACCGTTCGAAATCGGCCGCGAATTCGGCGGGCTTGGTTATCCCTCGCCGATGCCGGACGATGCGAAACGGATTCTTTTGAAACACCGCGACAAGCATGTTGGCAAGCAGATGGAGACCGGCGGCAACACCACCATCGCCGTCATTGCCACCGATGCGGTGCTCACAAAAGCTGCCGCCAAGCGCCTGGCGATATCGGCGCATGACGGGTTCGTGCGCGCGATATGGCCGACGCACACACCGGCCGATGGCGACCTTGTGTTCGCGCTGGCGACCGGCACGAGCGGTATCGAACTCTCCGCCGATGCGGCGATCGATCTCTACGCCGCAGCCGGCGCCACCATGGCGCGCGCCATCAGTCGCGGCGTCTATGCGGCAACCCCTGCCGAAAACGATCTGTTTCCGGTCTGGTCGTCACGCCTGAGGTGAAGCGATCAATCAGACCCGATCGGACTTTTCTTCCTCGAACGTCACCGCAACATCGGAATTCGCCGACAGCCAGACCTTCTTGCCGTCGACTTCGGCAATCAGGCTCAGGGGAATATAGTGATGATGGCCCTTGTGAGCGCCCTCGCCGCTATCGGCCTTGGTCAGCTTGATGCGCTGGCCATCGACCTTGTCGACAGTGCCGACATGCACGCCGTCGGCGCCGACGACTTCCATATGCTCGCGAATTTTGCTGGTGTCGGTCATGGTGGTCTCCATTGGGACTGCCGACGATAACAAATGACGGGCCGATTGGATGCATCGGCTTTCGCACCGCACGACGTTTTGATTTCGGCGTGCTAGGGGATTGAGACGATCACGGGGGTGAAGACCGATGCGAATGCTCTTTCTGTTTGCCGTTGGCCTGCTTGCACAGTTTGCCACCTCGATCGCGGCTCATGCCGGCGATGTCGCCGAACTTGAAATCCTCGGCTTCACCAAGGACGGCAGCGTCTTTGCTTTCGAGGAATATGGCGTGCAGGATGGATCGGGTTTTCCCTATGCCAACCGCTACTACATCGACACCAGCACCGACAGCTTTCTCAAGGGCACGCCGATCCGGGTCCGGCTTGAGGACGAGAATGCCAAACTGGATGCGGCGCGCCTTCAGGCCCGGCAAAAAGGCGAAGCCATTGTCAGTCAGGCCGAGTTGGACGCCAATCGCGGCATCACCGCCGGCTTCAACCCGGTGACCGAACTTTCGGCCGATCCGCACCGGATGGCAGTCAACCCGCGCCCGATCTTTTCGCCGGTCGACCCACCGCTCGAGTTTCGGCTCGACGAGCTCGGCATGAACAACACCGAGGGCTGCGAGAGCCAGGGCGAGATCAACGGCTTCCGGCTGCTGCGTATCGAGGCGCAGGATGGCGGCACGACCAAGCTGCTGCACGAGGACAAGTCGATACCGAAAAGCCGGGGTTGCCCGAACGGCTACCGCATCGGCGCTGTGCAGACCTTTTCGATGGACAGTCTCAGCGCCTATGCCGTGCTGATCGCGGTGCGCCAATACGGCTTTGAAGGCCCGGACTTTCGCTGGATCGCGGTGACCGGCCGCCTGTGACACCGTTTGTCCCACCCGCCCCGCGCGATCGTTCGCTGAACCGCCTTCGCCGCGCGATACCGACGCCGCGCACTGCGTTTTATGGCGCCTTGCTATGGGCCACGACGATGGGCGCCAGCGCGCTCGTCGCCCTGTTGTTGGACGACTGGGAGACGCCGGCGAAAATCCGCATTGTCACCGCGCTGTTTGCGGTGGGAGCTGCGCTGGCTTTTCCCATCGGCCTGTTCGCGGCGCGGCTGGTCTCGCAGGGAAGACGCTGGGAAGTCGCCTTTGCCGCGGCCTTCGTGTGCCTAGCCGCGGCGACGATCGGCCTGACCGCCGGGCTGTTTGCCCTGCAGTACCGCTCCTACTACGCCGAGTGGCATGCGCCTGCTTTCACCCGCACCTGGGTCCTCCAGTTCGTCTTCACGACGTTGATTGCGCTTTATCAGTTCGTGGTGCTGGGCATCCGGCTCTATTTTCCAGTTGGTTTCATCGCTCTGTTTGCCGCGGGCGTCTGGTTTGCGCGCCAGCAGCGTTGAGCATTTTGCTCGCCTCTGTTAGGACGCGGGCAAACTTCTCGATATGTCAGGACTGACCGATGATCCCTCGCTATTCCCGGCCGGAAATGGTCGCCATCTGGTCGCCAGAAACCCGGTTCCGCATCTGGTTCGAGATCGAAGCCTATGCCTGCGACGCGCTGGCCGAACTCGGCGTCATTCCCAGGGAAGCGGCAAAAACCATCTGGGAAAAGGGCGGGGCGGCAAAATTCGATGTCGAGGCGATCGACGAGATCGAGCGCGTCACCAAGCATGACGTCATCGCCTTCCTCACCCATCTCGCCGAATTCGTCGGCCCGGACGCCCGCTTCATCCACCAGGGGATGACCTCGTCCGATGTTCTCGACACCTGCTTTGCGGTGCAGCTTACCCGCGCCAGCGACATCCTGCTCGCCGACATCGATGGCCTGCTTGCAGCGCTTAAGCGCCGCGCGTTCGAGCACAAGGACACCGTCACCATCGGCCGCAGCCATGGCATCCATGCCGAGCCGACGACCTTTGGCGTCAAGCTGGCGCAGGCCTATGCCGAATTCTCGCGCTGCCGCGAGCGGCTGGTGCACGCGCGGGAAGATATAGCGACCTGCGCGATTTCGGGCGCGGTCGGCACCTTCGCCAACATCGACCCCTATGTCGAGGAACACGTCGCGGCGAAGCTCGGCCTGAAACCCGAGCCGGTGTCGACGCAAGTGATCCCGCGCGACCGCCATGCCATGTTCTTTGCCACGCTCGGCGTCATCGCCTCGTCGGTCGAGCGGCTGTCGATCGAGATCCGGCATTTGCAGCGCACCGAAGTGCTGGAGGCGGAAGAGTATTTTTCGCCGGGCCAGAAGGGCTCGTCGGCCATGCCGCACAAGCGCAACCCGGTGCTGACCGAAAACCTCACCGGCCTCGCCCGCATGGTGCGGTCTATGGCGCTACCGGCGATGGAGAATGTGGCGCTCTGGCACGAGCGCGACATCTCGCACTCCTCGGTCGAGCGCATGATCGGCCCGGATGCCACCGTGACGCTCGATTTCGCACTGTCACGGCTGACCGGCGTCGTCGACAAGCTGCTCGTCTATCCCGACAACATGCTGAAGAACATGAACAAGTTCCGCGGCCTCGTGCATTCGCAGCGCGTCATGCTGGCGCTGACCCAAGCCGGCCTGTCGCGCGAAGACTCCTACCGGCTGGTGCAGCGCAACGCCATGAGAGTGTGGGAGCAAGGCGCTGATTTCCTTGAGGAACTTTTGGCCGACAAGGAAGTGACCGCAGCGCTGCCGGAAGCCGAAATCCGCGAGAAATTCGACCTGGGCTATCACACCAAGCATGTCGACACGATCTTCAAGCGGGTGTTTGGAAAAGCCTGAGCTTCCTTCTCCCCGTCACTATACGAGGAGAAGGTGCCGGCAGGCGGATGAGGGGCGGTGCCGACTTCGGCGACGATCGCACCCATTCACGCTTTGACAAATTCACGACTTTGGCGCTGCCCCTCATTGCCCTGCCGGGCATTTCTCCCCGTATAGTGACGGGGAGA
>NZ_RZTB01000730.1:0-231 GCF_003997735.1 Mesorhizobium sp. M7A.F.Ca.MR.148.00.0.0
GACGATTTCCTGTCGAGCAACCTCAAAATACTGCCGCGCCGGACAAACTGATGCTCGATCGCAAGGATGCCACTGCCGGCTCGGCCGCGCAAAAGACAGCTCATGTTCGTGTCCATACGGCCTTAAAGGAGGCACTGATGAACGGTGACTTCCTGCCCGGCCAGAGACTGGTCGTACGACAGCTTGCCGAACAGTACCGGACCAGCGCCATGCCGGTGCGCGAGGCCTTGC
>NZ_RZTB01000731.1:0-231 GCF_003997735.1 Mesorhizobium sp. M7A.F.Ca.MR.148.00.0.0
GAAATGGAGGACCAGCGCAACTGGTCTGACGCCTCCTACAAGACCTATGTGCGGCCGCTGGCGCTGCCATGGCCCTATGTGCTGCCTGCCGGTCTGCCTCTGCGCCAGACGATCAGCCTGCGCATCGCAGGTGAAGGCAAAGCACCGGCTGTCACCGTGACCAGCGAACCGGTCCGCGTTGGACTCGGCGAGGTCGGGCCAAGGCTGCCCGATGTCGGCGTGGTCATCTAT
>NZ_RZTB01000732.1:0-230 GCF_003997735.1 Mesorhizobium sp. M7A.F.Ca.MR.148.00.0.0
GGAAGAGGTGGCGAGGGCAGCGCTCTACCTGGCCAGCGACGAGTCGAGCTTCGTCAACGGCACGCATCTGTTCGTTGACAATGGTTTTACGGCGATGTGAGGCTTTCCAGGGACAGGTTCTTCGTCCCAGGGACAGCTTGTCGCCCTTCCTATACCCCGTCGATCGGGGGAGAGGAAAGGCACCAAGTCCTGCTCGTCTACCGCTCTTCCCTACGAAACGGCTTGAGCAG
>NZ_RZTB01000733.1:0-230 GCF_003997735.1 Mesorhizobium sp. M7A.F.Ca.MR.148.00.0.0
GCCATGGACGGCAGCTGGGCCGCCGGCGACTGGAACATTGCCCACAATCCGGACGCCTGGGAGCTGATGTTCAACGAAGTGCCCGACGACAATCTCGGACTGGAATGGGAGCCCTGCCACCAGCTCGTCTATCTGATCGACCCGATACCGCAGATCCGCAAATGGGCGCCGCGCATCTTCCACGTGCACGGCAAGGACGCGACGGTGCGCTGGGACGTCATCCGCGAGCA
>NZ_RZTB01000734.1:0-230 GCF_003997735.1 Mesorhizobium sp. M7A.F.Ca.MR.148.00.0.0
ACATTAGGCTTCCCGGCCACGGATGGCGGATATTTGCTGCCGCGATCGACGGCGATGATCCGCTCGCCGGCGCCGAGCGCGTGGACGATCTCGGTGACGTCGGAGCCCAGCGTCAGGATCCTGGTTGCCGGTCCCGGCGCGACGGGGCGGCCCAGCGCGTCGACAACGGTCTCGGCGGCCAGCGCCTTGAAACCACAGGAAGGCGCCAGCACCGACAGCGCCAGAAGCAG
>NZ_RZTB01000735.1:0-230 GCF_003997735.1 Mesorhizobium sp. M7A.F.Ca.MR.148.00.0.0
CCACTGGCCGTGCTCGTCCTGGAACAGGTACAGCGGGTATTGCAACGACGCAACCGTTACTGTCGGGTTATCGCGAATCCACTCGCGCTCGTGTGCAGCCAGTTCGACGGGCTGTACGTTGTGCGCCGCGGCATCGCCGTGCATCACCAGTTGCGCCGCCACACTGCAACGCACCAACCCCAGCAATCCGCACAACAACACCCCAACCAGTGCCGGTTTCAAACCTCTAT
>NZ_RZTB01000736.1:0-229 GCF_003997735.1 Mesorhizobium sp. M7A.F.Ca.MR.148.00.0.0
GCTACAAGCGTTTCTGGCTGGCCGAGCATCACAACATGCCGGGTATCGCCAGCGCTGCAACCGCTGTCGTCATTGCCCATATCGCCGGCGGCACCAAGACCATTCGTGTCGGCGCCGGCGGCATCATGCTGCCCAACCATTCGCCGCTGGTGATTGCCGAGCAGTTCGGCACGTTGGCCGCCTTGCATCCGGGCCGCATCGATCTCGGCATCGGCCGGGCGCCCGGCAC
>NZ_RZTB01000737.1:0-229 GCF_003997735.1 Mesorhizobium sp. M7A.F.Ca.MR.148.00.0.0
GCTACAAGCGTTTCTGGCTGGCCGAGCATCACAACATGCCGGGTATCGCCAGCGCGGCCACAGCCGTCGTCATTGCCCATGTCGCCGGCGGAACCAAGACCATTCGCGTCGGCGCCGGCGGTATCATGCTGCCCAACCATTCGCCGCTGGTGATTGCCGAGCAGTTCGGCACGCTGGCCGCCTTGCATCCGGGCCGCATCGATCTCGGCATCGGCCGGGCGCCCGGCAC
>NZ_RZTB01000738.1:0-229 GCF_003997735.1 Mesorhizobium sp. M7A.F.Ca.MR.148.00.0.0
AGGGCGCGGTGAGGTTTGTGCCGGAATAAGGTTCGCGCCCAGGCCCCTCATCCGGCCGCTACGCGGCCACCTTCTCGCCGCTGGGAGAAGAGGCTGGCGCCGGCGCTGACGATCTCTTCTCCCCTCGGGGGGAAGGTGGCCGCGTAGCGGCCGGATGAGGGGGGCTGGCTCCAACATCCGGAACACCATCACGGCATCAACTGATACTCATAAAGCTTCTGGTAGAGCC
>NZ_RZTB01000739.1:0-229 GCF_003997735.1 Mesorhizobium sp. M7A.F.Ca.MR.148.00.0.0
TTGCTGATCGCCGCGGCTGCGCGGCTGGGTGCGGCCGGCTATCGCGTCTCGAGCGATGGCAGACGCCAAGAGGATTTCCATGCCGGCGATGGCGAGCCGTTCGAGGAGGAGGCCTCCGACGAGCATGCCGCCCGCCCAACGCTGTCGCCGCGCGAGGCGGAAGTGTTGGCGCTGCTGGCCGAGGGCGCCCCAAACAAGGTGATCGCGCGGCGGCTGAACATTTCGGTGC
>NZ_RZTB01000073.1:0-30123 GCF_003997735.1 Mesorhizobium sp. M7A.F.Ca.MR.148.00.0.0
ATGAGCTCGATTACTTCAAGAACGGCGGCATCCTGCAATACGTGCTGCGCGATCTTGCAGCTTAGGGAATAGGGGGCAGTAGGGAATAGAGACCCCTACTGCCTACTGCCTACCTTAGGCTTCCCAAACCGCGCCGCTGCCGCCAAAAGCACGCCGAGCATCACGCCGTTGAGGATGTGCCAGAGGAAGTGCGTTCCGAGAGGAAAGCTGCCGCAGATCACCGGGTCGATCATCCGGCAGATGACGGACACGACGAAGATCGCCGATCCCGCCAGATTATACCAGCCGGCGCGATTGCCGCTCACCGTCACCCAGACACCGAAGAAGGCGAGCGCCAGGAACGGCGGCAGATAGCCCGTCGTACCGTTCGACGCCTGGCGCAGCCAGTCCGGCACGGCAAGGGTTATCGCCCCGGCAAGCACATAGAAGGCAATGAAGATGGCAATGGCCTTGCCCCATCGCATGCCGAGGAAGCGGCGCAGATTGAACAGCGTGTAGGCCAGCGTGAAGCCGGCGATCGGCAGCACGTCGGCCCAGACTGTGCCCTTGGTGGCAAAGGTGTGGAAGATCGTCGAACCGATGCCGATCGCCACCACCCACCAGGCCAGCACCTCGGCGAAGGCGCCGGTGCCCAGCCTTCGTACCTCGCGCACGCCCCACAGGCCGGCGGCGATGAAGGCGAGGTTGGTCAGGGCGTTTACCGGTTCGGACCAGAATTCCGGGCCGATCCGCTCGCAATAGAGGTCGACTGGCGCCAAAAACGTTTGCCACATCGTGATTGCCGCCCGAATCGGTTTCTATCCTGAAGCGCAGATCCTTCCTATTGCGGGGTTGCGGTCGGCTGCAATGGCAAAATTTCACCGCAACGTGACTTCCCGTTGACTTCCGGTTCTGCCACATATTTTAGCAATCAAGATAAAGCCGGCACCACCGGCGGGAATCGGAATGGCCATGGCCTCGCGAAAATCATTGTGGCTGGCAGCTCTTGCGCTGGCCTTCTCGGCGTCTGCCGGCGCCGGGCATGCCGGCGAATCCGATCGCGCCCATGCCGACCGGGTCCAGATCGACAGGCCCCAGATCGACAGGCCATTGGGCGTGGTCGAACTGTTCACCAGCCAGGGCTGCAGTTCCTGCCCGCCGGCCGATACGCTGTTCTCCGAACTTGCCGCCAAGGAAGATATCGTCGCGCTCGCCTATCACGTCGACTATTGGGACTATCTCGGCTGGCAGGATACGCTGGGCCGCAAGGAGAACACCGAGCGGCAATACGACTACATGCGCGCCTTCGGCAGCCGCTCCGTCTATACGCCGCAGGCCGTTATCAATGGCCGTGTCCACGTCAACGGTGCCAGCCGCGGCGAGGTCGATGGCGCGCTCGCCCGCATGGCCAAGAGCGGCGAAGGCATGCGCGTCGCCGTCAAGGTCAGCCGCACCAGCGACCGTGTGACGATCGACGCTGGCGATGCCGGCAACGGCCCCAGCGACGCCCATGTCGTCATCGTCTATTTCGACCCGCCGCAGACGGTCAAGGTCGGCGAGGGCGAGAACACCGGCCGCAAGATGACCTACTGGAACGCCGTCACCGGGATACAGACCGCCGGCATGTGGCATGGCAAGGCACAACGCTACGAACTGCCGATGAGCGAGATTGCCAAAAAGGGCGGCTGCGCCGTGCTGCTGCAGTCGGTCGGCAAGGACGGCATGCCCGGTCCCATTCTCGGCGCCGCGTTCATCCACAAGCCTTAAGGCCTTCTTTCCTTCTCCCCTTGTGGGGCGAGCAGCCGGTTCGTCGAAGGCGAATTCATCGTGCCGGTGGCACGATGAAGGCCGGCGAACGCCGGGACGCTGCGAAGCAGCGCGGACCCGGCAGGGTGGATCGACTAACCACGCCCGGCCCTTCGCAGGCTCAGGGCGTTCGAAGCTCGAAAAGCCAAGCAATTGGCTTTTCGTTCGCTGCGCGAACCGCTTCTCACCCAATAAAAAACCGACGTCAGCTTGCTTCTGACGTCGGTCATTTAGGTTTTGGGATCGTCGCACCCGATTCTTCCGAAGAAGAACCGAGGTTGGTTCGATCCGACGCAGACCCGTGGGCGGGGGGCTTGGGGTTTACGAGCCGGTGCCGGACCGAACCGTCTCAGGCAACACCGGTAAATTCGTCGGACATTGGGGCATGAGCGCGGATAAAAAAAGGCAGAAATGTGGCGGAACATCACCAATTCCAACACGGCGTTTCATAAAAGTGACTGGACGTAACGGAAACAGCGCGGCGCGGGGCTCGGTTCGCTGGGCTTGCAATTCAGTCGCGAACACGCCAACTTTGGTTGGCAAAGATTCATTTTGAAGGATCGAGGCATGACCGATGACAGCGGCGGGACGGGGGATGGGGATGCATCCGCGATATTGATCCCGCTGCACGAGGCGCGACGCGAACGTCTCGATCAGCCGGTGCGGTTCGACCGCCGCGAGCTGGACCAGATCCTCAGGCTCTACGGCCGCATGGTCGCCGCCAATGAATGGCGCGACTACGCCATCGATCATCTTGCGGACCGCGCTGTGTTTTCCGTATTCCGCCGCACCAGCGAAGTGCCGCTGTTCCAGATCGTCAAGGATCCGAAACTGGCCCGCAAGCAGGGCGCTTTTGCCGTCATCGCCGCCGGCGGCCGCATCCTGAAGCGCGGCCAGGAACTCGGCCGCGTGCTTGGTGTGTTCGACAGCAAGCTGAAGCTGGTCGAAGCCTGAGCTGGGGAATTAGAGCAGGGGAATTGAAGAACTGGAGAATTGATGAATTGATGAAAAGGGCACTCGACGCCTGACGCTATCTTCTTCAATTCTTCAATTCTTCAATTCTTCAATTCTTCAGTTCCCCCTAAGGCGAAACTTCCGCTCCGGCAGCGATTCGGGATCGGGCGGCAGCGTCGCACCGCCATTCAGCGACAGCTGCATGAACACCGTGTCCAGCCAGCGCCCATGCTTGTAGCCGGAACCTTCAAGGCGTCCTGAATGGCGAAAGCCGAGCTTTTCGTGCAACCGCACCGAGGCGCTGTCGGGACGGCCATCGCCGATCACCGCGATGATCTGGCGAAAGCCCGCCGTCGTCACTGCCTCGATCAGGCTTTGCATCAGCTTGAGCCCGACGCCCTGGCTCTTGGCCTCGGGCGCGACATAGACCGAATCCTCGACGATGAAGCGATAGGCCGGGCGTGGCCGGAAGGCGCCGGCATAGGCGTAGCCGAGAACGGTGCCGTCCTTCTCCGCCACCAGGTAAGGAAAGCCGCCGGCCGTCAGGCTGTCGAATCGAACACCCATCTCCGCACGGCTCGGCGGCTCCAGCTCATAGCTCGCCGTGCCTCGGGTCACCGCATCGGCATAGATGTCCGTGACGCTGTCGAGGTCGGCCACCGTGGCGGGCCGGATCGCAATATTGCTCATTGTTTATGCACGCCATTTCTCTGCTCGCAATAACAGCAAAGGCCAAGACAAAAGAAAAGGGCGGCCGTTGGGCCGCCCTTCCGGAAGTTGATGGTCCAATGCCGCTTTAGCGGCGGTCGCCCATGAACTGCAGCAGGAACATGAACAGGTTGATGAAGTCGAGATAGAGCGTCAGAGCGCCCATGATCGCCTTGCGGCCGGCGACGTCGGAAGTGTCGCCCTCGAAATACATCTCCTTGATCTTCTGCGTGTCATAGGCGGTCAGGCCCGCGAAGACCAGCACGCCGATCGCCGACACGGCAAAGGACAGCGCCGACGACTGCAGGAAGATGTTGATCACCGACGCGATGATGATGCCGAACACGCCCATGATCAGGAACGAGCCCATCGCCGTCAGGTCGCGCTTGGTGGTGTAGCCGAACAGCGACAGCGCACCGAAGGCGGCGGCCGTGGCGAAGAAGGTCTGTGAGATGCTGGCCGTGGTGTAGACCAGGAAGATCGAAGACAGCGACAGGCCGACGAGACCAGCATAGACCCAGAACGTCGTCTGCGCCGCCGAAACGCTCATCGACTGAACGCGGAACGACAGGAACAGCACGGCAGCCAGCGGCGCCAGCATCACCACCCAGCGCAGCGGCGAGCCGAAGATCGCGTAGCCGAAGGAGGTCAGCATCTCGCCGCTTGGCAGCGTCGCGACAGCCGAAGCCGGATCGGTGGTGGTGGCCAGCATGATCGTGCCGATCGCGGCAAGACCAGTGATGAGGAGGCCAAGCCCCATCAGATTGTAGACCCTGATCATATAGGCGCGCAGGCCTTGATCGATGTCGGCACCGACGCTGACGCCGGGCACGGCGCGCGTCTGGTAGTTGCGAATGGGATCAGCCATTGTAGTCCTCTATTGCTTCTGCCCCGTCGGGTGTCAGGTCCTTCCGGACCCAGGCGCCGCTGGCAGGGCTCCAGCATGCCTGTGGCGAAATATGATGGTTATTCGCGTCAAGAACAAGTCCGTAACCGGATGTAACGGTTCGTGAGAGGGCGAAGTGCTGATTCCTCGGCTTTTCGGAGGGCTTTCTTACCAAGATTTAATCCAGGATGCCCATTTCCGGGCCTGTCGTCACAAATTGCGCAGCACCGGTGCTGCCTTGTGGCCGAGCACCCGCCAGGTGCCGGCAAGACCAATGCCGACCGTGATCACCAGCGAAAACAGAATGGTCGCCACTGCCACCTCGGGCATGAAATGCGACGGCAATGTCATGATGCGCGCGACGACGAACCAGGCCGCCGCACTGCCCGCCGCCAGCGCGAAGATGGCGGTGGCCAGTCCGATCAGCATGTATTCGAGCGAGAAGGCCGATATCAGCGTGGTGCGTGTCGCCCCCAGCGTCTTCAGCACCACCGCATCATGGATGCGCGCCCGGTTACCGGCGGCGAGCGCGCCGGCCAGCACCAGCACCGAAGCGATCAGCGCCACGCCGGCCGCGGCTCGGATCGCCGAGCCGAGCTGTCCGACCAGCCGGTTGACGACATCGAGCGCGTCCTTGACCCGCACCGTCGTCACCGCCGGGAAGGCGCGGGTGACGGCGTTGAGGATGCGGGCGTCGTCGGCCGTCGAGGTACTCTTTTCGGTCAGCGTCGCCATCCAGCCATGCGGGGCGCCCGCGAATGTGTTGGGCGAGAACACCATGACGAAATTGATGCCCATCGTCTCCCACTCGACCTGGCGGAAATTGGCGATCCTGGCGGTGACATTGCGTCCGAGCACGTTGACGGTGATGGTATCGCCGAGCTTCAGCCCGATCTCCTTGCCTTCCTGCGCCGAAAACGAAACCAGCGGCTCGCCGCTGTAATTTTCGGGCCACCAACTGCCCTCGGTCAACGTCGCGTTCTCCGGCTGCCTGGTGTCATAGGTCAGGCCGCGGTCGCCCCTCAGCACCCAGGCGCCTTCCGCCGGCACCTTCACCTTGTCGACATCGATACCGTTCAGCGCCATCACCCGGCCGCGCAGCATCGGCACCTTGGCCAGCACACCCTGCGGCGCCTGCTTGCCGATCAGCGCCGAGAACGACGCGACATCGGCGCTCTGGATGTCGACGAAGAAGAAGTTCGGCGCCCGTTCCGGCAGGCTGCCGGAGATCTGCCGCCTGAGATTGCCGTCGATTAGCGCCAGCGTCACCAGCAGCGTCAGGCCGAGCCCCAAGGACAGCACCACCGATGGCGTCAGCGCGCCTGGCCGATGGATGTTGCCGATAGCGAGCCTGAGCGCCACGAAGCGCACGCGCGGGCTCTTCCTGGCCGCCCATTGCACCAGTGCGCCGACCACGCGCAGCACCAGGAAGGCGAAGACGGTAGCGCCGACAAAGATCGAGGCGATGCGCTGGTCGCCGGAAAACAGAATGGCCAGCGCCGCCAGCAACAGCGCGATGCCTATGGCCGCCGCGACATAGGCGGGGCGCGGCAAGCTGCGGCCTTCCAGCCCCATCTCGCGAAACAGCGCGGTTGCCGGCACATCGCGGGCGCGGCCGAGCGGCAGCAGCGCGAAAGCCAACGTCACCAGCAGGCCGAACAGCGCCGCCATGCCCAGCGCGCCGGGATAGAAGCCGCCTGCGGCCGGCACCGGAATGACGGATTGCAAGGCCGCACTCGCTGCGAACGGCATCAGCGCGCCGAGCACAAGGCCCAGCACGATACCCAATGCGGCAATGATCAGGATCTGCACCAGATAGACGGCAAAGACGAAGCCGCCCGAAGCGCCCAGGCTCTTGAAGGTGGCGATCACGCCGCGCTTGCCGTCGAGATAGGCGCGCACCGCATTGGCGACGCCCACACCGCCGACCACCAGCGCCGTCAGCCCGACCAGGGTCAGGAACTGAGAGAAACGTTCAATGTTCGACGACAGCGCGGGCGCCGCGTTGCTGCGTGTGCGGATCGACCAGCCTGCTTCGGGGAAATCCGTGGCCGCCTGGTCCTGGACGCCCTTCAGTCGCGCCTCGTCGGCGTCTGCCGGTAGGCGGATCTTGTAGGCATTCTCGACCAGGCTGCCCGGCTGGATCAGTCCAGTGGCCGCCAGCCCGTCCGTCGAGATCATCAGCCTTGGCGCGAAGCCGAAACCGTCGGACACGGCGTCCGGTTCGGCGACCAGCCTGGCGCGCAGTTCGAAAGTGGCGGTGCCGAGCTTCAGCCGGTCGCCGATCTTGACATGCAGCCGCTCGAACAGGAGATCGGGTGCCGCCGCGCCGAAGACGCCGAACTCTTCGCCGAACAGTTCCTGTTTCGACAGTGCCGGCTCGGTCTCCAGCGCGCCATAGAGAGGATAGGCATGGTCGACCGCCTTGGCCTCGACCAGCGCCTGGTCGGATCCGTCGGCCAGACGCGCCATCGAACGCATGCTGGCGGTCCGGGAAACTGTGCCGAGCCCGTCAAGGAAGCTGCGCTCCGCCTGGCTGGCGTCACGCTGGTTGATCTCGAAGCGAAGGTCGCCGCCCAGCAGCGTCTGGCCCTGATTTGCGACACCGGCGGTGACCGAACGCGCCACCGAGTTGACGCCGCCGATGGCCGCGACGCCGAGCGCGATGCAGGCGAGAAAGATCAGGAAGCCGGACAGGCCGCCGCGCATCTCGCGCAACGAGAAGCGGACCGCGAGCCTCAACGTCCGGGACAGCGGCATCAGGCCGTCACCTTGACGGGCGCCGGCGCCTCGATCCGGCCCGAGCGCATCGATACCTGGCGCGAACAGCGTGCCGCGAGCGCCGGATCATGGGTCACCAGCACCAGTGTCATGCCGCGCTCGCCCGCTTTGGCAAACAGGAGGTCGGCGACCTGCCGCCCGGTCGCCTGGTCGAGATTGCCGGTCGGCTCGTCGGCGATCAAGATGCGCGGCGACGGCGCCAATGCGCGGGCGATCGCCACGCGCTGCTGCTCGCCGCCCGACAATTCGCCGGGATAGTGGGTGACGCGGTCGCTGAGGCCAACCGCCGCCAGCTCGCGCGCCGCCACCGAAAACGGATCGGCATGGCCGGCCAGTTCCAGCGGCACCGCGACATTTTCGAGCGCCGTCATGTTGGGAATGAGATGAAAGGACTGGAACACGATGCCAATGTTTCGGCCTCGAAACGAAGCAATCTGGTCCTCGCTTTTGCCGTTGAGCAACTCACCAGCGATTCGGACCGTACCCGAATCGACCCTTTCCAGGCCTGCCAGGACCATCAGCAATGTCGACTTGCCGGAGCCCGAAGGCCCGACGATGCCGGTCGCCTCCCCGGTCGCCACATCAAGGCTGACACCCTTCAGCACATGGACCGATGAAGCGCCCTCGCCAAGGGTCAGGGATACATCTTTCAGCGCGATGACGGCTTCTGTCAAAATGAAATCGTCCTATAATCTGGGAGGCTCTGCTTGCCGGAAGCCGTCGACTGAAGAATTCCTAGCTCATATGGGGCCTGCCGCATGTCTTTCAAACGCAGTATTGCCGCAGGCCTCATGGTTTTCCTCGCCATTTGCGGCGCCATGCCGTCAGCGCGTGCCGAGCCGTTCAAAATCGTCGGCTTCGGCGACAGCCTGACGGCGGGCTATGGCCTTGGGACTGACCAGGGCTTTACCGACAGGCTGCAGGCTGCCCTTCGCGCCAAAGGCCATGATGTGAGCGTCGCCAACGCCGGCGTTTCCGGCGACACGACGAGCGGTGGCCTGGCGCGGCTCGACTGGTCGGTGCCCGACGGCACGCAACTGGTCATCCTCGAACTCGGCGCCAACGACATGCTGCGCGGCGTTTCGCCCGACATCACCAGGAAGAACCTCGACGAGATGCTGAGCAAGCTGAAGCAGCGCAAGATTGCCGTGCTTCTGGCCGGCATGCGTGCCGCACCCAATCTCGGCCCCGACTACCAGAATGCGTTCGACGCCATTTTTCCGGACCTGGCGAAGAAATACGAAGTCGTGCTCTACCCGTTCTTTCTCGACGGCGTCGCCGGCCAGCCCGGCATGCAACTCGAGGACGGCCTGCATCCGAGCGTTGAAGGCGTCGACCAGATGGTCGAACGCATCCTGCCGACGGTCGAGAAGGCGATCGCTGCAGTGTCGGGCGATTCCTAGCGGATTGGAACTGTTTCCGCGCAGGGGGCTTTTAACAGGGACTGTGGCCAACAAACCTCTTGCTCCGTTTGACTATCGATGATTCGCTGGGGATGACAGTTCGATTCGAGGAAGGGAGGCTCATCATGCCGCGTCTTTTCACCGCCCTCGAAATTCCGCGTGACGCTGCCCTTTCGCTGTCCCTGCTGCGGGGCGGCTTGCCGGGAGCCCGCTGGATCGATGTCGAAAACTACCATCTGACGCTGCGCTTCATCGGCGATGTCCCCGGCCATGTCGCCGACGAGATCGCCAACGCGCTCGACCGCGTCCACCGCCCTTCCTTCTCGCTGGCCCTGTCCGGCGTCGGCGCTTTCGGCCAGAAGAAGCCGCATGCGGTGTGGGCCGGCGCTTCCGCCTCGCCCGGTCTGGCCGCCCTTCAGGGCGAGATCGACCGCATCTGCCAGCGGCTCGGCATCCCGGCCGATCCCCGCAAGTTCATGCCGCATGTCACGCTGGCACGCTTACGCAATTCGACCCCGCTGGACGTCGCCCAATATCTGTCGGCGCGCGGCAATTTCTCGACGCTGCCGTTCCGCATCGGCCGTTTCGTGCTGATGTCGTCGCGCGATTCGGTCGGCGGCGGACCCTACATCGTCGAGGAAGCCTGGCCGCTGTCAGGCACGGACGCCCGCGCCTCCAGCCTTGTCGCCAGCGCCTCCGACGCCTCGCGGATCATGCGGTAGGCGGAAGCGAAGGCTTCTGCCTCGTCATGATAAGGATCCGGCACGTCGCGTGCCTTTCCCTGCGCGAACTCCAGGAACAGATGGATGCGGTCCTGCACGGCTGCCGGCGCCAGCGCCTTCAGGTCGGCGACATTCGACCGGTCCATGCCGAGGATCAGGTCGAAACGGTGGAGGTCCTGCGGCGTGACCTTGCGCGCCCTCTGTCCGGAAATGTCGACGCCGTGCCGCACCGCGATCGCGATCGCGCGTCGATCGGGGGCAGAGCCGGCCTCCCAGTCACTGGTTCCCGCTGAATCGAGCAGGATATCCCGGGTCGACCCGCGCTCGGCCCAAACCGCGCGGAAGACACCTTCCGCCAGCGGCGACCGGCAGATATTGCCGAGGCAGACGAAGAGAATGGAGTTTATGGGCTTCGCGCTCATCGATCCGTCGCTATGGTGAGGGTCGTTTTCGAATAGCACAGGATATGGACATGGCGAGAGAGAAACTGGGCAGGCAAGCCGCTGAAGCCGCATTGACCGGTCTTGACGGCTGGGCGCTGGCGGTAGACGGCGCTTCCATCAAGCGCACATTCACCTTCGCGAATTT
Organism: Mesorhizobium sp. M7A.F.Ca.MR.148.00.0.0; assembly: GCF_003997735.1. Taxonomy (NCBI): domain Bacteria; kingdom Pseudomonadati; phylum Pseudomonadota; class Alphaproteobacteria; order Hyphomicrobiales; family Phyllobacteriaceae; genus Mesorhizobium; species Mesorhizobium sp. M7A.F.Ca.MR.148.00.0.0. The sequence goes on from NZ_RZTB01000073.1 coordinate 9,828, forward strand.
CTCCGAGGCTTTCGCCTTCATGACCCGCGTCGCGCTTGCCGCCGAGACGATGGACCATCATCCCGACTGGTCGAATGTCTACAAGACCGTCGATGTGACGCTGAACACTCACGACGCCGGCGGCGTCACCGCGCTCGATATCGATCTGGCCAAGAAAATGAACCGTTTTGCCGGCGCCTGAGGCCTGGTATCGCCTCGACAAGCCCAAATCGGCACCGGCATCTTGTAGCCGGGGTCGGGTTTCACCACATTTTCCCCCGCGGGCATGCGCCGGATGCGCATGGGCGCTCGCAAGGAGACACTGATGGCGCAACAATCCGGTTTTGATTTCTTCGGCTTTGGCGGCAAGCTGGCAGACGAGAGCGAAGTGCGCGAGAAATTCTGGCGCACAGCCAAGAAGGCCGCGCGGCAGATCCCCTACATGGAAGAGGTCGTGGCCGCCTACTACTGCGCCATGGACAAGAACACGCCGCTGCGCGCCAAAGGCATTCTGCTCGCCGCACTCGGTTATTTCGTGCTGCCGGTGGATGTCATCCCCGATTTCGTCTTCGGGCTTGGCTTCACCGACGACATCGCCGTGCTCACCGCCGCGATCACCGCCGTCAGTGCCCACATCACCACTGCGCACCGGCAGGCCGCCAGAGACGCCATGGCCGACAAGGGCTGAACTCGCGCACGGAACGCCGTTGAAGCCGGCTTTCTGCGGCAGCGTAAAAAGTCAAACTCTTGCCGCTTTCGTGGCCTCCAAGTCGCCAAAGGGATGTCGCGCCAGCCGCTCGCAAGGCGGCGGCGCGGGAATGGCGGCGGTTTCCTCGGGTGAGTATCCTTTTCTCTTCGGAAATTCACCGTTTGGTAACCCAGATTAAATCAAAATGAAGCGACGGGCAGGACGCCAAGCCGGCCTGCCTCCGCACCATTTGGAATACGGGAAAAGCGATGCGCGGATTAATTGCACTAGTTTCGAGCCTGGTCCTGGTGGCCGTGGCAGCGCCGGCGCTGGCGCAGTCGGCGACCAAGATCGGCCAGCACAATGCCTGGGGCACCTACAGTTACCAGGCATCGGGCGGCAAGGTCTGCTATGTCCTGACCGTGCCGACCGACAAGCAGCCGCCGACGCTCGACCATGGCGACATGTTCTTCTTCGTCAGCCAGCGGCCCGGCCAGCAAGTGTCCTACGAGCCGCAATTCATTGCCGGCTACAATTTCCAGGACGGCTCCAAGGCCACCGTGACCATCGACAAGAAGACGTTTTCGATGTTCACCCGCGGCAAATCGGCCTGGGTCGAGAATGCCGCCGAGGAGCCGGTGCTGATCGCCGCCATGAAGACCGGCACCGACATGAAGGTGACGGCGAAGTCCGGCCGCGGCAATCCCACCTCCTATGTCTTCTCGCTGAAAGGTATTTCGGCAGCGCTGACGTCGATTGCCAAGTGCAAATAGGCAAGGAGTGCAAGCACGCACTTCGCTTTGAATGAAAGGCCGGGCCGCAAAGCCCGGCCTTTTGCTTTCAGCCTTGCGCCGATCCCGGCCCGGCCTCCGCCCGCCGCCGCCGGATCGCCTCGGCGATGAAAACACGCGACAGCGCGTGGTAGAGCGGTTCGTGCGAGATCATCCGCGCCGTACCGTAGCCCAGCATCGAGGCCAGCATCAGCGCGATGACATTGTCGTGATTGCCGGTCATCTCCAGGATGATGACGAAGGCCGTCATCGGCGCCTGCACCACCCCGGCGAAATAGCCGGCCATGCCGAGCAGTGCCGCAGCCCCCGTGCTGGCGCCGAAGAGGAGGCCGAGCGAACTGCCGATGCCGGCGCCGACCGCCAGCGAGGGCGCGAAGATGCCGCCCGGAATGCCCGAGATCATCGACAGCAGTCCCGCCAGGAACTTTTCGGCAAAGAAGAACCATGGCAGCGGCGTGCCTTCGACGGCGCCCCGTGCCTGCACGTAACCGGTGCCGAAGGTCAGCCCGCCCGAGGCGATGCCGATCACTGCAACCAGCAGCCCGCAGACGGCCGCGACCAGCAAAGCGCGCTGCAAAGGCTGCCCAGTGTTCCAGCGCCGGATCCGGCGTGTCGCCTTCAACGCCAGCAGCGAAAACAGCGCGCCGAGCCCGCCGCCGATGACGCCGCAGGCGATCACCAGCGGCCACTCGGCGGCAAACGAGATCGTGTCCTTGGCGACGCCGAAATAGGTGTAGTTGCCGAGCAGGCCGAGCGAGGCGAGGCCGGCCAGGATCACCGCCGTCAGCACCAGCCCGTTGGTACGCGCCTCGTAGGTGCGGCCCATCTCCTCGATGGCGAAGACGATGCCGGCCAGCGGCGTGTTGAAGGCGGCGGCGATACCGGCGGCCGACCCGGCCAGGATCAGGCCCCGCGCCTGCACCATGCCGCCCCAGCGCGCCGCCTGCAGCATCAGCGACGCGCCGACCTGCACGGTCGGACCCTCGCGGCCGATCGAGGCGCCGCAGAACAGGCCGACGATGGTGAGCATGATTTTGCCGACCACCAGCTTGAGGGACAGGATATGACTTCGGTCCTCGTCGTCGCGAAGATGGCGGGCGGCGATCGCCTGCGGAATGCCGCTGCCTTGCGAGCCGGGAAAGAAGGTGTGGGCAAGCCAGGCGCACAGCACGAAACCCAACGGCGTAACGGCAAGCGGCAGATAGAAACGCCAGCCGCCTCCGTCTCCTGTCATCAGGTGAAACAGTTCCTGCGCCCTGTCCGCCAGCACCGCGAACAGCACGCTGATCACACCGATGCCAAGCGCCCCGGCCCAGAACACCAGGCGCGGCTGCCACACCCGCCGTGAGCCCCACATCGCGCGCGAACGCCGCAGCATGGGATATCTTCGCGATGTGCCGGCCATGTCTGTCCTCGAGCGGGGAGTATCGAGCCCTAACACGTGCAGGCCAGAGGTTAAACCGGCACAACCCATGACTCTGCCCTCAACCTGTGCTATGCGCCGCGCTTCCTTTCCGGCACGATGCGTGAAATCGGCCGCAAACCGCTTATATCAGTGCAACCATGACCCTTTCATTCGATCTCACCACTGACGGCGCCCGCGACGCGTTGCGGGCCCGCGCGGCACAGCCCGAAAAGCCGTCGCTGATCGGCCTGACGCGGGTCGAACTCGCCGAGGCTCTGGTTGCATCAGGCACCGTGCCCGAGCGCCAGGCGAAAATGCGTGCCCAGCAGCTGTGGCACTGGATGTATGTGCGCGGCGTCTCCGATTTCGCCGGCATGTTCAACATTTCCAAGGATCTGCGCGCCGAGTTGGACAAGCATTTCACCGTCGCCAGGCCCGAGATCGTCGAGGAGCAGATTTCCGCCGACGGCACGCGAAAGTGGCTGTTCCGCTTTCCGCCGCGCGGCGCCGGTCGGCCGGTCGAGATCGAGACGGTCTACATTCCCGAAGAGGGTCGCGGCACGCTGTGCATCTCCTCGCAGGTGGGCTGCACGCTGACCTGCTCGTTTTGCCACACCGGCACGCAGAAGCTGGTGCGCAATCTGACGGCTGAGGAGATCCTCGCCCAGCTGCTCACCGCCCGCGACCGGCTCGGCGATTTTCCCGACCGCGACACGCCCGACGGCGCCATCGTGCCGGCCGAGGGCCGCAAAGTGTCCAACATCGTCATGATGGGAATGGGCGAACCGCTTTACAATTTCGAAGCGGTCAAGAAGGCGCTGCTGATCGCTTCCGACGGTGACGGCCTTTCCTTGTCGAAGCGCCGCATCACGCTGTCGACCTCCGGCGTCGTGCCGGAAATCTTCCGCACCGGCGAAGAGATCGGCGTCATGCTGGCGATCTCGCTGCATGCCACCAATGACGATCTGCGCGACCTGCTGGTGCCGATCAACAAGAAGTATCCGCTCAACGAACTGATCGCCGCCTGCCGCGCCTATCCCGGCCTGTCCAACGCCAAGCGCATCACCTTCGAATACGTGATGCTGAAGGACGTCAACGATTCCATCGAGGACGCCAAGGGACTGATCAAGCTGCTCAAGGGCATTCCGGCCAAGATCAATTTGATCCCGTTCAACCCGTGGCCGGGCACCAACTACCAGTGCTCGGACTGGGAGACGATCGAGAAATTCGCCGATTACATCAACAATGCCGGCTATGCCTCGCCGATCCGCACGCCGCGCGGCCGCGACATCCTCGCCGCCTGCGGCCAGCTCAAATCCGACTCCGAGCGCATGCGCAAGGTCGACCGGCTGGCGCTGGAAGCGATGATGATAGCGGGGCACGGCGAGGCGTGAGCCGCCCCGTCGCCTGGCTAAGACGCTTCGCCATCATGGCGGTCGGCTATGTCGCCGCGGTGCTGACTTCGATCCTGGTGCCGGTGCTGCTGATCGCTCTTCTGGAAGGCATCGAGGACGGCAATTGGTCCATCATTTTCGCCTTCGACTGGCTGGGCTCGTTCCCGCTCGCCGTGTTGACCGTGATGATCGGCGCGCTGTTGATCGTCGGTCCGGCGCTCTTCGTCGCCGAACGGTTTTCGCTGCGGGGATGGTTCTATTTCGCCGCCACGGGTGCGATCACGTCCATCGCCTTTGGCGTATCCATGCCGCGCTCGGCCAGCAGCTTTGTCTTCAATCCGGGCTTTCTGGGTTTTCTCGCCACCGCCGGCATCGCCGCCGGTTCGGTCTACTGGCTTCTGGCTGGACGCAGATCCGGCACGCGACAGACTCTGGGCCGGGATTGATGGCGCGTCTCGTCGGTTACCTCGTCCGTTTCACCGTCATCCTGTTCGGCTATGCCGTCGCCTCGCTGGCGGCGAGCGCCTTCCTCAATATCCTGTTGCTGGCATCGCTCGGCTACACGCCGGAGCATGCGCATCCGACGGCGACGGCTTCCCTGTATTTCTCAATTCCCTTCGCCGCCCTGTTCGTCGCCTATTTCGCCCTGATGCCGGCCTCTGTCGTCATCCTGCTCGCCGAAATCCTCGGCCGGCGCGACTGGCTGTTCTATGCGCTGGCAGGCGCGGTGGTTGCCGGTGTTTTCCTCGGGCTTGCCGACCACAGCGATGACACCGCCTTCGTCGTCAGGGACACCAGCGCCATCATGGCCGTGATCGGCAGCGGCATGGTCGGTGGTATCTTTTATTGGCTCAGCGCCGGGCGCTGGGCCGCAAGCTGGTGGCAAGGCGAACCAGACTCAAAAGAAGATGGCCAGACAGGATGACGGCGCCTACTTCGCCTGGGCCGTCAGGATCTTGAGGGCGAAGGCGGAGAACACGCCGGCAAACAGATAGTCGACCACCCGCGTGACGCGCGGGCTGGCCTTCATCGCCGCCGAAAACTTTTCCGCCGCCAGCACCATCGGTACCGTCACCGGCACCGACAGCACGATGAACATCAGCCCAAGGAAAAACAGCTTTCCCGGTGCGTTCGGATCATGCGCGGAGACGAACTGCGGCAGGAAGGTCATGAAGAACAGGATGATCTTGGGGTTGAGCAGGTTGACGCCGAGGCCCGCCGCCCAGCTGCGCAACAGCGAAATCTCGGGGCCTGTCTTCTTCTCCGGCGAAAAGGCCGAGCCCCTGGTGATTGCCTGCCAGGCCAGGAAGACGAGGTAACCGGCACCAAAGATCTTCAGCACGAAGAAAGCCATCGGCGAGGCGACGATCAGCGCCGAGACACCGACCACCACCAGCGTGGTGTGGATCAGCGTGCCGCACAGCGCGCCGGCCATCGAGGCAAAGCCGGTGGCACGGCCCTGGCTCAGCGTACGCGAGACGAACAGGGTCATGTCCGGACCCGGCGTAATCGCCAGGATGACCGTGGCGATGGCGAACTGGATCAGCGTGGCGGTGTCTGGAATGAACGACATGAGCGGCCCCAAGGGATTGGGAGGCCTATACAGGATGCGCCATGACGATGCCAGACACAGCAGCGACCTGATCTCGATCCAGAGGCGTCTGCAATGCATTCGCTGGACGGCGGCCGCGGCGTCCTATGCCTGCCTGCTCAGCCGCATCCTCGCCGGCTCCTCCGCGACGAGTTGATCGTTGCGGACATCGGCGTCCCCGGTGATCTGGTCGATCGGCTTGGGCCGGCCGAGGAAATAGCCTTGCGCCTCGTTGCAGCCTTCGACTTGCAGGATGGTGAGCTGGACATGCGTCTCGACGCCTTCGGCAAGCACCGGAATGTCGAGGCTGCGGCCCAGCGTCAGCACCGCCCGGATGATGGCCTTGGCCTGCGGGCTTCGTTCGACGTCCGCCATGAATGAGCGGTCGAGCTTGATCTTGTCGAAGGGAAACGAGCGCAGCGTGTCGAGCGACGAATAGCCGGTGCCGAAATCGTCGATCGCGATCGTCACCCCCAGCGCCTTGATCTGGCGCAGGACATGCAGCGTACGCACCTTGTCGGCGACGATCGTCGATTCGGTCAGCTCCAGCTCCAGCCGTTTCGGCGACAGCCCGGTCTCGATCAGGATCTGATGGACGAGCTTGGCGAGATCGGCATGGGCGAACTGTACCGGCGACAAATTGACCGCGATCTTGTGGCCATTGCCCCACGATGCCGCCTGCCGGCACGCGGTCCGCAGCACCCATTCGCCGATCGCCATGATCGAGCCGTTCTCTTCGGCAATCGGGATGAATTCGACGGGCGGGATCATGCCATGCACGGGATGGGTCCAGCGCAGCAGCGCCTCGTAACCGCAGGTGGCGCCGGTCGGGACCGAGGTCTGCACCTGATAGTGCAGCGAAAGCTCGCCGCGGTCGATCGCCTGGCGAAGGTCGGTGGCCAAGGCGCGGCGCGCCCGCGCCGTCTCGTCCATGGCGGATTCGTAGAAGCAGACGGCCCGCGTGACGTCGTTCTTCGCCCGGTACATGGCAAGATCGGCATTGCTGACCAGCCGCTCGCGATCGGCCCCGTCGCGCGGATAGACGGCGACGCCGATGCTGGCGCCGGCGGCGATTTCAAAATCGTCGAGCCGCAACGGCTCGAACAGGGATTTCTCCAGCCGCGAGACCAGCCCGAGAAGGTCCTTCTGATCCTTGAAGCGCTTGATGGCGGCGAACTCGTCACCGCCGAGCCGGGCGACGAATTCGCCCTCGCCGATGAGTCTCGACAGCCTGCGGGCGACGATCTTGAGCGCCTGGTCGCCGGCCGCATGCCCCCTGAGGTCGTTGATCTCCTTGAAGCGGTCGAGATCGATGACGATGACCGCCGTCATTGTGTCCTCGCCCTCGCATGCCCGGTCGATCTCATGGTCGAGGCGGTCGTTGAAGGAAACCCGGTTGGGAAGGCCGGTAAGGGCGTCGTTGAGGGCGAGATGCTGAAGCCGCTCGAAACTCTCCAGACGGCCACGCTCATCGATCAGATAGCTGGCGAAGCCGGTGGCCGCGACGATCAGGCCGACCACGGCGACGGCGACCGCCATTGCCACCAGAATATCGGGATTGGTGCCTGTGCTGATGAAGGACAGCGGCGTCACCGCCACCGCGGCCATAGCCGTGAAATGCAGGCCGACGATCGCCAGCACCAGCAGCCCGATGGCGAGATAATGCGACCAGCGGTATGGCCGGCGCACGGCATGGCCGACGGCCAAGGCGGAGAACACGGCCGAGATGACCAGTGAGGCCACGACATAGGAGCCGTCCCATTCGACGATGCCGGCAACGTGATAAGCCATCATGCCGGTGTAGTGCATGGCCGAGATCGCCAGGCCGACGACGATGCCGCCCCATTCCGGAGCCAGGCGCCGGCTCTTGCCGGATGCGAGGGTGAAGCCCAGCCCGGTGCCGATGATGGCGATGACCAGGGATGCCATGGTCAGGACCGGATCGAAGGTGATCGGCGCGCCGGGCTGGTAGGCCAGCATGGCGATGAAATGGGTGCACCAGATCGACGAGCCGGCGGCAACCGCGGTCAGGAACAGCCAGCCCTTCATCTGCACGCCGGTGGTTTTCCTCGAACGGTCGAAGAGGCCGATCGTCACCCAGCAGCCGGTGACGCACATCAGCGCCGCCAGCAGGACAAGCCACAGATTATGCTCCATGGCGATGCATGATATAACGCGCATCAAGAACGGCCCGAGTCCGAGGACACCCACGACAAAGCAGGCAAGAAGCCGCCCGGAACGTGGTCAAGGCGGCTTTGTCGTAAGTGTTAGCGGCACGGCGTGAAAACTTGATTAAGTCCCTCCAGCAAATGCAGCCTTTGATTGCAGCAGATTGTTTTCGCTGCCGGCCGCCCCCGGCCATGCGCTGGACCAGAAGCCGTGCATGCACGCGTGCTTGCTCGCTCTGCCGTTCCTGCTAAAAGGCGCTGCGACAATCCGTGACGCCCAGGCTGGGGCGTCCGCCATCCACGGAGTAGAAATGTCCAAGGCCAAAGACGTCAAAAAAGTCGTGCTTGCCTATTCAGGCGGTCTCGACACATCCATCATCCTGAAATGGCTGCAGACTGAACTCGGCGCCGAAGTCGTGACTTTCACCGCCGATCTCGGCCAGGGCGGCGAACTCGAGCCGGCCCGTCGCAAGGCCGAGATGATGGGCATCAAGGACATCCGCATCGTCGACGTGCGCGAGGAATTCGTCGCCGACTTCGTCTTCCCGATGTTCCGCGCCAACACCGTCTATGAAGGCACCTACCTGCTCGGCACCTCGATCGCCCGGCCGCTGATCTCCAAGCATCTGGTCGAGATCGCCCGGGAAACCGGCGCCGACGCGATTGCGCATGGCGCCACCGGCAAGGGCAACGATCAGGTTCGCTTCGAGCTCTCGGCTTACGCACTGAACCCCGACATCAAGGTCATCGCGCCGTGGCGCGACTGGTCGTTCAAGTCGCGTACCGACCTGATGAATTTCGCCGAGCAGCACCAGATCCCGGTGCCGAAGGATAAAAAGGGCGACGCACCTTTCTCGGTCGACGCCAACCTCTTGCATTCGTCCTCCGAGGGCAAGGTGCTGGAAGACCCGTGGGTGGAGCCGCCCGAATTCGTCCACCAGCGCACAGTGTCGCCGATGGAGGCGCCTGATACCGTCACCGAGATCGAGATCGAATTCCTGAAGGGCGATCCGATCGCGCTGAACGGCAAGAAATTGTCGCCGGCGACCATGCTGGCGGCACTCAACGATCTTGGCCGCGACAATGGCATCGGCCGGCTCGACCTGGTCGAGAACCGCTTCGTCGGCATGAAGTCGCGCGGCGTCTACGAAACGCCAGGCGGCACCATCCTGATATCAGCCCACCGGGCCATCGAATCGATCACGCTCGACCGAGGTGCGGCCCACCTCAAGGACGAGTTCATGCCGCGTTACGCCGAGCTGATCTACAACGGCTTCTGGTTCGCGCCCGAACGGCTGATGCTGCAGGCGATGATCGACAAGAGCCAGGAAGACGTCGAGGGCACGGTGCGGCTCAAGCTCTACAAGGGCAACGTCATGGTCACCGGCCGCAAGTCGAAGAAGACGCTTTACTCCGATGCGCTGGTCACTTTCGAGGACGACCGTGGCGCCTATGACCAGAAGGACGCCGCCGGCTTCATCCGCCTCAATGCACTGCGGCTGAGAACGCTGGCAGCGCGCAACCGCGCCAAGTAGGGCGGATGCGCGGTTTCGGTCGCTGCCTGGCGCCGCTGGTTGTTCTGGCGACGCCGGCGGCCAGCCAGGAGTTCGACCCCGCCTCTCTTGACCTTCCCGCGCTGATCGAGTGCAGGGCGGACGTTCCGACCTACAACGACTTTGCCCTGTGGCTGTCCAGCGCACCGGGTGCCGTTGAAACGCTTGGCTGGAAGGAGGTTGCCTCGGGCAATCCGTTTCTCAGCCAATACGAACTGCCGGCCAAGATCCGCGTGTTCAACCGCGAGACGGGATCGATCGTGTTTACCGCAGCCGGGCCGATGGCCGTGCTCGACGGCATTGCCGCTCCAGACCTTGCCAAGGAGCTCAATGTCATTGCCGTTTTTTCGACGCCGGGAAAATTCCTTGGCGACAAGGTCGTTGTCCAAAGCACCGAAGAGACGGAAGGACTGACCTTCTCCACGGACATCAAGCTCAACGTCTCGACCGTCGATTCACACCCCGGCAAGACGCTGGCCGGCTGCTCCTACACGCTCGAAATCAAATAAAAACCCGGCATTCGCGCCGGGTTTTCGATCAAGTCAGAAATGGCCGGGGCCTTCTGCCCGGTGCATGGTTCGTCAATCGCCGTCGATCGCCGTGGCAATGCGGGCGATGGCCTGCTGATAGACGCTCGCGGAATTCCAGCCGGCAATCGCGCCCATATTCGCACTCGCGCTCGCGCCCGCCCGCCAGCCATGGCCCTTGAGGAAGTTGGCGGTGGAAGCCAGCGCCGTGCCCTTGTCGCGCAGGTTTCCGCCGCCGACGCCATATTTCAGGACGTTTCCTGGCAGGAACTGCGTGTGTCCGATCTCGCCATGCGCGGCGCCAACCGACGAGGCTGACAACGCCCCGCGATCGACCAGCTTCAGGGCTGCAATGGCATGCGGGTAAAAGAACCCCGGGCGGCGGCAATCATATGCAAGCGTCAAAATGGCAGAGACGGTGTTCTGGTTGCCCATGGCCGAACCGAAGCCGGTTTCCATACCCCAGATGGCGAGCAACACGCCCGGCGACACGCCGTAATTCGCTTCGATCTTGGCGAACAGCGCCGCATTCGACTTTTTCAGCGACCGGCCCTTGGAAATAATCGCCGCGCCGCCGCGCCGCCGCATGAAATCGTCCACCGAGCCGCTGAAAGCCTTGTGAATGCCGCGGTCGACGGAGATCGTCTTAGTCGCGTAGTTCGCCCCGGCCAGAGCGGCCAGCCCCTTGGCGCCTACACCTTCCGACCTGGCCTGCGCGGCAAAATCCTGCTTCCAGGCCTCAAAGCCGGCGCCGGTCTTGCCGCAGCTGGCCGCTGCCTGTGCGCCCGTCGCCAGCGCAAGCACCGCCACCACGGCCGCTGCAAACATCTTTCCCTTGGCAAGAATTGCCATGTTGTTCTCCTGGTTGCCTGAATCACGTCCCAATTGCGAACTTGCCAGCGAAACGCGCACTTGTCACTGTCACCGCTGCAATGCTGGCGAATGCCGTGGAATTTGCCTAGGATCAAGTGATTATTGTGGCAAGGGGGCTGCATGCAAGACGTTGATGTCGTCATCATCGGTGCCGGCTCGGCGGGTCTTGCCGCCGCCAGGACCCTGCAGGCGGCGGGGATTTCCTTCACGCTGCTCGAAGCGATGGACCGAATCGGCGGGCGAGCCTGGACCAGCGACCAGCATTTCGGCGTGCCTTTCGACATCGGCTGCGCCTGGCTGCATGCCGCCGACCGCAATCCCTATTTTCCCGAAGCCCAGGCGGCAGGCTGGACGTTGCATCATCACGACATGAACGTCGATCATCTCTACTACCGCGAGCGCAAGGCGAGCGAAGCGGAAGAAGCCGACATGAAGGCCGCCGACGCAAAGCTGTTCGAACTGCTGGCCAGGCATGAAGTGAAGGACGGAGATGACGATCGTCTTTCGGCGCTTTTGGCAAGAGGCCATGCGCCGCGCGCCGCCGCCACCTTCGCCGGGCCGATGGATTTCGGTGCCGACGAGGACGAAATCTCGATCCTGGACTTCCAGGCCGCGGCCGATCTCGACCCGAACTACTTCAGCAAGGAGGGCCTTGGCGCGCTGGTGGCGCGTTTCGGCGCCGGCGTGCCGGTCGAACTGTCGACGCCGGTGCGCAAGATCCTGTGGGACGTGCCCGGCGTCGCCTGCGTCACCGATCGCGGCACCGTCCGCGCCAAAGCGGTGATCGTAACCGCTTCGCCGGCGGTGCTCGCCTTCGAGGAGATCGCGTTCTCGCCGGCCCTGCCCGACACGCATTTCGGCGCCTTCTTCGACCTGCCGATGGGCATGCTGACGAAATTGCCGGTCGAAATATCGGGCACCAGGCTCGGGCTGCAGCCCTTCGACGACCTGCTGATCGAACGGATGGCCAGGCACGACATCTATTTCCTCTGCTTCCCGTTCGACCTTGACCTGATGGTCGGCTTCGTCGGCGGCGATTTCGCCTGGGAAATGTCGGCGGCCGGCGAGGCGGCCGGCATCGACTTCGTCGTCGACCGGCTGTGTGGCATCTTCGGCGGCGATACGCGCAAGCATGTCGGACGCGCAATGATGACCAATTGGGGCAGCGAGCGCTTCGTGCGCGGCGCATATGCCGCGGCCCGCCCCGGCCGTTCACTGGCGCGCGCCGCACTCATGCAGCCGGTGGCCGATAAGATTTTCTTCGCCGGCGAGCACCTGGCCGGTCCTCTGATGCAGACCTGCGGCGGCGCACGGCTGTCGGGCGAGGCGGTGGCAAGACAGGTTGTCGCCCAGCTTGCGGCCAAATAGCTTCAGGAAAATGTGGAACACCGCGCGGCTGTTCGCGTTGGGCACGGGCCGCCGTGAACATTTATGTCACCTCCGGTGAATTGAGACCGACATGAAACTCTTCGACTGCCCGCATTGCGGCCATCGTATCTATTTCGAGAACGCCCAGTGCCTGAACTGCGGGAACCCCGTGCTCTACGATCCCGAGCACGCCTGTTTTGCGCTGGCGGGCGTCGACGGCGTCTTCCAGTGCACCAACGCCGATGAATGCGCCTGCAACTGGATGGCGGAACCGGGTCACGCTTTTTGCCGCGCTTGCGTGCTGAACCAGCTGATCCCGGATCTCTCCGTCGACGGCAACCGCCGCCGCTGGATCCGTGTCGAAGCGGCGAAGAAGCGCGCCATCTACTCGCTGCTGGCCTTCGGGCTGCCGGTGGCGCCCAAGCAGAACCCGGCCGACGAAATCGGCCTTGCCTTCGACTTCCTCGCCGATCCGATCGGCGGCGGCCCCGGCGGCGAGCGAATTCTGACCGGCCACGACAATGGTTTGATCACGCTCAATGTCGCCGAGGCGGATTCGGCCGAGCGCGAGAAGCGGCGAGTCGAGATGGGCGAGAACTACCGCACCTTGCTCGGTCATTTCCGTCATGAGCTCGGGCACTATTACTGGGACCGCCTGATCCGCGACGATCCGCACAGGCTCGAAGCTTTCCGCGCACTGTTCGGCGATGACCGCGCCGATTACGAACAGGCGCTGAAGGCCTATTATGCCAATGGTGCGCCGCCCGACTGGCAGCAAGACCACATCTCGGCCTATGCGACCTCGCATCCTTGGGAGGACTGGGCCGAGACCTGGGCTCACCATCTGCACATCACCGACACGCTGGAAATGGTCCATGCGCTGAACTTTCCGCTCGGCCGGCTGGAGACGGTGGAGGCCAACGACTTGCCGCGCGGCGACACAGGCGGCGGGTTGCAGGCCGCACCCTCGGATCCGGCGACCGCGCCCGAGCCTTTCGAAAAGATCCTTGCCCGCTGGCTGGTGCTGTCGGAGGCCTCCAATTCGATCAACCGCTGCATGGGCCTGCCCGACCTTTATCCCTTTGTCATTTCGGACGTCACGGCGCGGAAATTGGAATTCGTTCACGAACTTCTGACCGATTTGCCGAAAGAAGCGGGAACAAATCGTGAGTTGGCGCAAGCGTTTTAGCGGGAACGCATAAGCTGCTGCCCCGTTTTGGCTGCCGAGGGACCTGAAAACGGAGAGAAACCATGAAATCCCTGTTGTTTCCGGCGGTCGCCGGAATGCTGACCGTGATGTCGGGCGCCGCGCTTGCCGATACCGCCGTCTCAGCCGTCACCGATCTTAACGTGCGCGCCGGACCCGGCCCGCAATACCCTGTCATCGGCGTGCTCACCGCCGGCCAGTCGGCAACCCTCAATGGCTGCATCGAAAACAGCAAATGGTGCACCATAGCCGAGGCCGGCGGCCAGGGCTGGGTCTATTCAGACTATGTGACGGCCGATATCGGCGGCAGCCGCGTGGTGCTGACGGAACGGCGCGCCAGTGTTGCTGTCGTCTCGCCGCCGGAGGACATCGGCAACTACTCGACCGATTATACCGGCGCGATCGTTGCCGGTGAGCCGGTCGTGGATGACTTCCCCCCGCCCCCAGCTGAAGTCCGTACCTATGTCGACGCGCATCGCCTCGATCCCATCTATCTCGATGGCGAAGTGGTGACCGGCGCGACCCTGCCCGACACCGTCGAACTGCGCGAGATTCCGGACTACAATTACCGCTATGTCTATGTGAACGGCCAGCGGGCGCTGATCGATCCGCAGACCCGGCGCATCATGTACGTCGTTCGCTGACGACAATCGGCACAAGCGGCCGCTGCGACAGCAGCGGCCGCCAGCAGGCGGCGCCGCCGCGCGGCGCTCTGGCCTAGTCCTTTGCGGAAAACCATTCCGATTTTCCCGGCCATCGGTTAGTCAAATAGGCGATGACTTTGGCAAGGGAGCCCGCGTGACCATCGATCCGTCCGCCTTCGAGCGTTACAGGCATTCGCCGAACGCCAGGACGACCTTGCCGCGCCTGTTCCTCGGAACGGGCATCGTCGTCCTTTTTTGGGCAGCAACCACCGTGGCCGTGCTGGTCGGCGGCACCTATGCCTTCTTCGCCTGGCAGACGGGTCTGGCTCCGCCTTCCGGCATGCAGGGTTTCCTCGCTTCGCCCCTCGGCATCCTCACCGCGCTCGTCTCGTTCGCCGGCATCTGGATCGGCCTGTGGGTCGCGATGCGCTGGGTGCATGGCGAGAAGCTGTCGGCGCTGCTCGGCAACAGCCGACGAGTTTCATGGCCCGACTTCCTCAAAGGGCTGATCGCGGTGCTGATGACGTCGTTCATATCCGAGGTCCTGCTCTATCAGCTGCAGCCGCAGATCACGCGTGGCCCGATCGGCCTGTCGTCCTGGCTGCTGTTTGCGATCCCGATCGCCGCGCTCACTTTGCTGCAGACATCCTCTGAAGAGGTGCTGTTTCGCGGCTATCTGCTGCGCGGTCTCGCCAACCGGTTCACGAGCCCGTTCGTCTGGGCCCTGCCGCCGGCCCTGCTGTTCACCTCGCTGCATTGGAGCGCGAGTTCGTCGCCAGCCATCAATGCTTGCGTGCTGGCGTCGATCGCCGCTTTTGCGCTGCTGCTGACGCTTGTCGTCTACGCAACCGGCAATCTCGGCGCCGCCCTGGGTGCTCATCTCGGCAACAACCTGACCGGGTTTCTCTTGATCTCGCATCAGGAAAGCTACAATTCCTTCGCCCTGTTCAACGCCAAGCCGCTCGAAGGGCCGGGCTGGGCGACGTCGGATGCGGTTCTCATCGCCTTCATCGGCATCGCCGGCAGCATGGTGACCATCGTGCTGCTTCTACATCCGCGTTCGCCGCTCAAGCTCGCCGCCGAGCTTCCGGACCGGACGAGCACGGCGTGATTGCAGACCCGGGAACGACGCAATCCGGCCTTGTCTTGACTCCGCGTCCGATTTCCTGTCTACACGCCCCGAATTCCGCGACGAGTATCCCTCCGAGCAAGCCGACCAGGACGCCGAAACCTCTTTGAGGTGAAGTGCTGTAAATCGATCCTGGAGGCCAACACCCGGCAGCGCTGAGCGCCCCCGGGTGCTTTTTGGTTTTGGCTTTTGGTTGGACACTGGGCGCGAACGCATTACCTCTCGGGCATCATCCGGATGCCAGGGAAAAGGAAAACGAATGTTTGAATCGCTACAGGAACGTCTTGGTTCGATCCTGAACGGCCTGACCGGCCGCGGAGCCCTGTCGGAGGCTGATGTCTCGGCAGCACTGCGCGAGGTGCGCCGCGCGCTGCTCGAAGCCGATGTGGCGCTGGAAGTGGTGCGTTCCTTCACCGACAAGGTGCGCGAGAAGGCCGTCGGCGCTGCCGTGGTCAAGTCGATCAAGCCCGGCCAGATGGTCGTCAAGATCGTCCATGACGAACTGGTCGACATGCTCGGCGCCGAAGGCGTCGCCATCGATCTCAATGCCCCGGCGCCGGTCGTCATCATGATGGTCGGCCTGCAGGGTTCCGGCAAGACGACCACTTCGGCCAAGATCGCCAAGCGTCTTTCCGAGCGTCAGAACAAGAAGGTCCTGATGGCCTCGCTCGACACGCGGCGCCCCGCCGCGCAGGAGCAGCTTCGCCAGCTCGGCGAACAGGTCAAGGTCGCCACGCTGCCGATCATCGACGGCCAGTCGCCGGTCGACATCGCCCGCCGCGCCGTGCAGGCGGCCAAGCTCGGCGGCCACGACATCGTCATCCTCGACACCGCCGGCCGTACCCATATCGACGAGCCGCTGATGGTCGAGATGGTCGACATCAAGAAGGTGTCGAGCCCGCACGAAATCCTGCTGGTCGCCGATTCGCTGACCGGCCAGGACGCCGTCAACCTGGCCAAGAGCTTCGACGAGCGCGTCGGCATCACCGGCCTCGTCCTGACCCGCATGGACGGCGACGGCCGTGGCGGTGCGGCTCTTTCGATGCGCGCCGTCACCGGCAAGTCGATCAAGCTGATCGGCACTGGCGAAAAGATGGACGGGCTGGAGGAATTCCACCCCAAACGCATCGCCGACCGCATCCTCGGCATGGGCGACATTGTCTCGCTCGTCGAAAAGGCCGCCGAGAACATCGACGCCGAACAGGCGGCGGCGATGGCCAAGAAGATGCAGTCGGGCAAGTTCGACCTGAACGATCTCGCCGGCCAGCTTCAGCAGATGTCGAAGATGGGCGGCATGGGCGGCATCATGGGCATGATGCCCGGCATGGGCAAGATGAAGGACCAGATGGCCGCCGCCGGTCTCGACGACAAGATGTTCGGCCGCCAGCTCGCCATCATCTCGTCGATGACCAAGGCCGAGCGCGCCAATCCCGATTTGCTCAAGCATTCGCGCAAGAAGCGCATCGCCGCCGGTTCCGGCACCGACGCGGCCGAAATCAACAAGCTGCTCAAGATGCATCGCGGCATGGCCGACATGATGAAGGCGATGGGCGGCAAGGGCAAAGGCGGCGGCCTGATGCGCGGCATGATGGGCGGCCTCGCCTCCAAGATGGGCCTCGGCGGCATGATGCCCGGCGGTATGGGCGGCATGATGGGCGGCGGCATGCCGGACCTGTCGAAGATGGACCCCAAGCAGCTCGAGGCCTTGCAGAAGCAGGCACAGGCAGCCGGCCTTGGCGGCGGCATGAAAGGCCTTCCCGGCGGCGGTGGCCTGCCCAGCGGCATGCCAGGTCTGCCCGGCGGCATGAAACTCCCTGGGCTTCCCGGCCTCGGCGGTGGCGGGCTGCCCGGCCTTGGCAAGAAGAAGTGAGGACGCCATGAACGAAGAGAAGGACATGGCCGACGCCCGCGCCCTCCTGGCCGATTACCGAGCGTCGATCGACAACATCGACGCAGCCCTCATCCACATGCTGGCCGAGCGCTTCCGCTGCACCAAGGCGGTCGGCGTGCTGAAGGCGACGCACGGCCTGCCACCGGCCGACCCGGCTCGCGAGCAGCAGCAGATCGCCCGGCTTCGCCAGCTGGCGAAGGATGCCCATCTCGACCCGGATTTCGCGGAAAAATTCCTCAACTTCGTCGTCCGCGAAGTGATCCGCCACCACGAACAGATCGCCGCTTCCAACGGCGTGATGAAAGCCGGCTGAGAAACCAGCCACCAACCGACCAACCAAATCAGCCTTTTTAGGAGAAAATAAATGCCCTTGAAGATCCGACTGGCCCGTGCGGGCTCGAAGAAGCGTCCTTACTACCACGTCGTCATTGCCGACGCCCGTTCACCGCGTGACGGCCGGTTCATCGAGTCGATCGGCTCATGGAACCCGCTACTGCCCAAGGACGGCGAACGCGTCAAGGTCGACGCCGACCGCGTCAACCATTGGCTGGCGCATGGCGCCCAGCCGACCGACCGCGTGCTGCGCTTCCTCGACGAGGCCGGCCTCGTCAAGCGCGACGCCCGTTCCAACCCGAAGAAGGCCGAGCCGGGCAAGAAGGCGCAGGAACGCGCTGCCCTTCTGAAGAAGGCGCAGGAAGATGCCGCTGCTGCTGTTGCGGCCGCCGCTGCACCGGCCGAGGCGGAAGCCGCCACCGCCGAATAATTGCTCTATTCGCATCCGGGAAAACGGCGGGCCAAGGCCCGCCGTTTTGCTGTCCGGTTCTGTCTGTAAGAGCTGCCGATCAATAACCGCTCGGGCAGCGGTCGATGTAGACGCGGCCACGACGATCACGGTAGCGGCATTCGCCACGCTCGCTCGCCCGGCCGATCAGCGCGCCGGCAACGGCGCCGACAGCACCACCGACGACGGCGCCTTCAACCGGATCGCCGGCGACCGCCGCACCGACGGCAGCACCACCGAGGCCGCCTACGGCCGCGCCTTTTTCCGTTTGCGAACAAGCGGCGAGCGGCACCAGCAGCGCCATCAAAAGCATCATTTTCTTCATCGTCGTTCCTCTCCGATAGGAGCCGCCTCCGCCGCCAGGCGAATCTCTAACTCGCAACTCGGCGATTCGATCCCTGAGACATTGCCCGGCAAAGGGTTCAGGCTTTCAGCGGAAAGCGATGCTTCGATCTGGATCTAACGGCTGAACGGGATCAGCGCGCGGACCCTGGCATCGCGCAGATACAGGCCGCCCCACACGATAATGCCGAGATAGACGCCGAACAAAATGTGCGAGAACAGCGGGTTGTCGACACGGACATTCGTGGCGATGGCGCCGCCCATATAGGCGGTGAGCAGGATGGCGCCGAGCACCGAGGTGCGCGGCAGTGCATAGAGAGCGGTCGAGATCAGGCCGATGACGCCCAGCATGCGCGCGACATTGACATCGGCCGGCCAGCCGAGCGGCACCATCGTCTGGGTGACGACATCGAGCGGCGGCAGCTTGATGACGCCATCGAAAATCATGAACAGCACGATGACGCCGCTGAGCGCGCGGCCGGTCCATAAAGCGCCCGGCGAGACGGGCGCGGTTTCGAAAATGCTCATGGTGGTCCCTCCTAGTGGTTCGAGCCCTTTTCGCTGGGGTCGAACCAAGGACGTGGCATGGGGCTGCGATCCGACAGAGGTCCGGATTGTTTTAAGCCCGCGCGCCTTCGCCTAGGAAAAATAAAACTTTTCCGCGGGGATCATCTTCGGGGGCGTTTCGCCCAGCGCTTCGAACACCGAGATTTCGCAGACACGGCAGAGGCCGTCGAGTGCAAGGTCGTTGGCCTCGGTGCCGAACGGATCCTCGAGCTCTTCCGACAGCGCGTCGAGGCCGAAGAAGGTGTAGGCGATCAACGCCGTGAACAGCGGCGTCGCCCAGCCGGTGGTCGAGATCAGGCCGATCGGCAGCAGCAGGCAGACGATATAGGCCGTGCGATGCACCAGCAGCGTGTAGGCGAAGGGTAACGGCGTACCGGCGATCCGCTCGCAGCCGGCCTGGATGGCGGCGATCGACGCGAGCCTCTCATCGAGGATACGAAAGCCTATCGAGTCGACGTCGCCCGCCCGGCGCTGCGCATTGGCACGCCGGCCCATGCGCCTGACCATCTCATCTGCCGGATTGGAAAAGGCTGCTGCCTTGTCCGCCTCGTCGTCGATGAAGGCACGGGCATCCTTCATGCTGTCGATCTTGCGCAACTGCCCGCGCAGGAAATGACAGAAGGCGAGCGCTTCCATCAGCAAGGCGCGCTGCTCGGTCTGGTCCGGGATGAGGCTGGTGGTGGCGCGGCCCAGATTGCGCATTTCGAAGACCAGCGCGCCCCACAGCTTGCGCGCCTCCCACCAACGGTCGTAGGCGGCATTGTTGCGGAACGAGAGATAGATCGACAATGTCACGCCGACCAGGCCGAAAGGCGTGATGTTGAAGATGCTGAAATCAAGCTGGAACCGGCGCGCCACGGCCAGGATGATCGCGGCATAAAGCGCGAAGCCCAATATCTGCGGCAGGATGCGTGGCACGACCGAACCGCGCATGATGAAGAACAGCTTCAGGAATGTGGGGCGCGGGCGAACGATCATCGAAGGCCTTTCACGGACCGGCATCGGCCCTCAGCTCCTCTATTGTGCGATGCGACAGGTCCGCAAGCCCAGCCGCCAGCGACATCGCCATGTCGTCCTTGTAGCGCCTGGACTATCGGCACGCGCCGGTCGCGGATATTGAAGAGTACCTGGGCTGCGGCCCATTTCTGCAGGCGAGAGAAAACGAATGACCGGCGAGACCGATCTGAAGACACTGCTGGCATCGATGACGCCGGAGCTGCTGGCCGGCACCTATGTCTTCGCCACGCTGGCGCCCGGCGTCGCTCAGCCGGAAGGCGTTGAGGCGGTGATGATCTTTCGTGAGCGCGAGGGCGTGACGCTGATCGTAGACGAGGAGAAGGCCATCGCTGCGGCACTGACCGCGTCATTCCGCTGCCGGATGGTCACGCTGAACATCCA
>NZ_RZTB01000073.1:30133-30426 GCF_003997735.1 Mesorhizobium sp. M7A.F.Ca.MR.148.00.0.0
ACATCCATTCGTCGCTGGAAGCCGTCGGCTTCCTCGCCGCCATCATCACGCGCCTCGCCGCCGCCGGCATGGGCGTGAACCCGGTTTCGGCCTTCTACCACGACCATCTGTTCGTCCCCGCCGACCGGGCGGAGGAAGCGCTGGAGCTGCTGGTTGGGTTGGCGGCTGAGAATCGAAGCTGAGGCTGGTGCTGCCCCTCATCCCCCTGCCGGGATCCTCTCCCCGTGAACGGCAGGGCTATCGCATATGGAATTCCTGAAATGTCTGCCCGGCACGGACCCCCACCCCTAACC
>NZ_RZTB01000740.1:0-228 GCF_003997735.1 Mesorhizobium sp. M7A.F.Ca.MR.148.00.0.0
GACTTTCCTGGGACGAGGGGAATGCCCATCGCTTCGGCGCGACAGTGGGCGTCGGATTTACCGGTTCATACGCAACAGAACAAACTTACCGCTCACTGCTTTTGGGTAGCGCAATCCGTGCTGAACTCTTCACTGGAGTAAAGGTGATGCCCAGCGCCGCTTCCGTCCATCTTAGCTTGAGCCTCGGCTTGCGCGGGCCGGTCTTCGGGGTGACCTCCGCATGTGCCT
>NZ_RZTB01000741.1:0-228 GCF_003997735.1 Mesorhizobium sp. M7A.F.Ca.MR.148.00.0.0
GACTTTCCTGCGACGAGGGGAATGCCCATCGCTTCGGCGCTACAGTGGGCGTCGGCGGCTTGGGCTGGGATGTGATGGAGGAAACTTACCGGGCCCTCCTTTTGGACGGCGCGAGGCGAGTTGGCATCCTCGCTGTACCCAAAACGATGCCAAGCGCCGCCGCCGGCCAGGTGAGCTTGAGCCTCGGCTTGCGCGGGCCGGTCTTCGGGGTGAACTCCGCATGTGCCT
>NZ_RZTB01000742.1:0-228 GCF_003997735.1 Mesorhizobium sp. M7A.F.Ca.MR.148.00.0.0
AATCGGCGTCGACAACGTCACTGTCCTTGGCGGCATCCGCCTTGGCGTCGGCTTCCGCCGCTTCCTTCTGCGAAGCCTCGTACATAGCTTGGCCAAGCTTCATCGAAGCCTCGGCAAGCGACTGGCTCTTGGCTTCGATGTCGGCCGGGTCGTCGCCTTCGGTCGCTGTCTTAAGCGCCGCGATCGCGTCGGAGATCGCCGTGCGCTCGCCTTCCGAAACCTTGTCGC
>NZ_RZTB01000743.1:0-228 GCF_003997735.1 Mesorhizobium sp. M7A.F.Ca.MR.148.00.0.0
ATTTCTCTTTCCGATCTATTATCGAATCCACACTTCCCTGGGGATTGCAAGCCCTGGCTTTGGCGGAGGCCGTCTAACCTACGATGGCAAAAGCTTCGCGCGTCGTCCCGGAGGCCGTCCTGACCGGCTTGCGGCCAATCCATTGGACGTGCCGCCCCAGTGTGTCGGCCGCGGATTCGGTGTTTCCCTGCCGCAAGGCGGAGAGGATCGCGCGATGGTCCTGATCGG
>NZ_RZTB01000744.1:0-228 GCF_003997735.1 Mesorhizobium sp. M7A.F.Ca.MR.148.00.0.0
CACCGGTGTGCTGCGCCGCGACCTGATCGAGGAAATCAAGGCCAAGGCGATCGAGGCCGGGCTCTATGCCGCCAACATGCCGGCCGATGTCGGCGGCGCCGGCCTGGATACGGTGACCTGGCTGCTCTACGAAAAGGAACTCGGCCGCGCCAACTACGCGCTGCATTGGACCTGTGTGGCGCGCCCGTCCAACATCCTTTTGGCCGGCACGCCGGAGCAGCGCGAGAA
>NZ_RZTB01000745.1:0-227 GCF_003997735.1 Mesorhizobium sp. M7A.F.Ca.MR.148.00.0.0
CGATGCCGAGCCTTTCGCGGCCGAGCGAAAAGGAAACGCCGCGCACCGCCTCGATCAGCCCGGTGCGGGTCTGGAAAGTGACGCGCAGATCATCGACGTCGAGAAGCGCGCTCATTGGTCACCACTACGGGGATCGAGCGCGTCGCGTAGCCCATCGCCAAGCAGATTGAAACCGAGGCTGACGATGAGGATGGCGAAGCCCGGCGCACCGGCCACCCACCACTGGT
>NZ_RZTB01000746.1:0-227 GCF_003997735.1 Mesorhizobium sp. M7A.F.Ca.MR.148.00.0.0
TTTTTCGGTGTCACGCGCCGACCAGGACGCCTTTGCCGTGCGCAGCCAGGAGAAGGCGGTCGCGGCCCAAGCCAATGGAAGGCTGGCGAAGGAGATCACCTCAGTGACCATCCCGCAGCGCAAGGGCGATGCGATCATTGTCAGCAAGGATGAACACCCCCGCGCTGGCTCAACGGTCGAGGCGCTGGCCAAGCTGCCGACGCCGTTTCGGCAAGGCGGCACAGTCA
>NZ_RZTB01000747.1:0-227 GCF_003997735.1 Mesorhizobium sp. M7A.F.Ca.MR.148.00.0.0
TCATTTCCAGCCCGTCCCCATTGCCCCATGCTGGATAAGCAGTAGCGAATATTTTGCCTCGCCGCCAGTTCACTGTTTGAGAATCGAAGCCGCTTATGCTGATGAATCGATTGGCCCATACAGTTCAGCCTTTTCGCACGGCAGCAACGGCCTGCCGCTATAGTTCCGCCGTTTGGCTGTCGAAGTTGACCGTCCATTCTCACATCCGAAACACGCCAAAGCGCGTG
>NZ_RZTB01000748.1:0-226 GCF_003997735.1 Mesorhizobium sp. M7A.F.Ca.MR.148.00.0.0
AGGCGGCAAAGGCACTGTCCGCCATCCAGAAAGCGATCGCCGCCAAAGGCCTGACTCTGGTGTTGTTCGATTGCTACCGCCCTGCCCGCGCCGTCGCCGACATGAATGAATGGACGCGCGATGGCGGGTCGCCCGATCCACAATGGTATCCGAAGGTCAGGCGCAGTGAGCTGATCGCCAAGGGTTATGTCGGAGAACTATCGACCCATTCACGTGGCTCGACCGT
>NZ_RZTB01000749.1:0-226 GCF_003997735.1 Mesorhizobium sp. M7A.F.Ca.MR.148.00.0.0
CTCGTGAACTTGCTTCCTGCGTCCTCGCGGTTGCACGTCGCCATTATCGGCGGCGGCTTTTCCGGCGCCGCGGTGGCGTGGCACCTGGCGCAAATGCCTCGGCCGGAGCGGATTTCCATTTCCGTGGTCGAGCCACGGCCGGTTCTTGGCGGTGGCCTTGCCTATTCCAGTGAGGAACCGTCGCACCGGGTCAATGTCCCCGCAGCCAGGATGAGCATGGCTCCCG
>NZ_RZTB01000074.1:0-29006 GCF_003997735.1 Mesorhizobium sp. M7A.F.Ca.MR.148.00.0.0
GGGGCCGAGCTACGATCCCGCCACCGATACGCTCTACTGGTTCGACATCGTCAACAGCCAGCTTCTGGAAAAGCGGCTGTCAGGCGGCGCGACTACCGTCCATGAGCTTGGTCAAATGGCGAGCGCCATCGCCGTCGTCGACGACAAGCGCCAGCTGGTCGCCGCCGAGACCGGCCTTTATGTCCGCGATGTCGCGACCGGCAAACTGACGCTGCACACGCCCGTCGAGGCCGACAATCCGGTCACGCGCTCCAACGATTCCCGGGTCCATCCCTGCGGCGCCTTGTGGATGGGCACCATGGGCAAGGGTGAGGAAAAAGGCGCGGGTTCTATCTACTGGTTTTTCAAGGGCGAACTGCGCCGCCTGTTTTCGGACATCACCGTCTCCAATTCGATCTGTTTTACCGAGGATGGCGCGATCGCCTACTACACCGACACCTCGACCGGGCTGCTGATGCGCGTCGCCTGCGACCCGGCGACCGGTCTGCCTGCAGGTGAGCCAAAGCTGTTCGTCGATCACCGCTCGGCCAAGGGCTATATCGACGGGTCCGTACTCGACCGCGACGGCATCCTGTGGAACGCCGTCTGGGGCGGCAGCGTCATCGAAGCCTATGGACCCGACGGCAAGCTCGTCCGCACGGTCGCCATGCCGGTGACGCAGCCATCCTGCCCGGCCTTTGTCGGCGCCAAGGCCGATCGGCTGGCGGTCACCTCCGCCTGGTCGGGCAAGGATGAGAAGCAGCGTCTGCTGGATCTGCAGGGCGGCATGACCTTTCTGCTCGATATTCCCGTCAACGGCCGCTTCGAGCCGCGCGTGCTGATCGCCTGAGCGAACTGGATTCTGCGGTCGGACGGTGCGTTGTCACGCAACCGCCCGCGCCGTGTCGGTTTCGCGAGAGCCTGACGCCTCGACCATGCGATGGTAGGCAATCCTACTGCCGGGGATCGTCATCTCATGCCCAGCCGCAAGCCAAGACTGATCCTCGTCCATGAGCCGGAGAAGGCTTGTTTCGACCGTCTGGTCGCCGACGGTCATGCGCCGCAGCGTGCCGGCGAAATTGCGTCCTATCTGGCGCAGTCGACCGATCTCGCTCCTGAATTCGAGGCGCTTGACCGCGCCTGCCAGGCACGCGGCCTGTCGTTTGCGCCAGTGGCGCTGGACGACGCCGCAAGCGTCCTCGCCGGTGAGCATCCCAGCACAACGCTGGTCTGGACGCTGACCGACGGCATTGCCTATTTTCGCGGCGGCGCGGCGCCCGCTCTGGCGCGACTGGGCGGTTTCAAGACGATAGGCGCCGACGATGCGCTGTTCGCGCTCTGCCAGGACAAGTTCCGCTCCGGAGCCGTGCTCGGCGCGCTCGGCCTGCCGGTGCCGCAGGCCGGGCTCGCGCGCGACGGCCAATGGCTGGTCGAGCCGCCGGCCTCGCCCGCCGGCTGGTTCGTCAAGCCCAACCGGCTCGGCGCCAAGATCGGCATCTGGCCGGACTCGCGTGTGGCCGACCTCGGCCATGCGCTGGAGCTTAGCCGGCGCGTCTTTTCGGCCTATCGCGACGATGTCGTCGTCCAGCCCTATGTCGCCGGCCGCAACGTGCGCGCCAGTTTCCTCGGCCTGGTGCCAGGCGCCGGGGTCGAAGCGCTTGGCGTGGCCTTTGTCGATTCGGGCGCCGATTTCCAGACCATGGCCGACAGCCTGGCGCTCTACGGCGACACTGGCGAGGCGGCGAAAGCGGCGGGACACTACGCCGAACCGGAACTCGTCGCGGTTGCCGACAGCCAGCCGGCCGCCGACGCCAGGATTCGCGCGATCGCCGGGCGGCTGATGAGCGGGCTCGGACTGCGCGACGTGTTTTCGATCGATCTCAGGGTAGAGGCCGACGACACCGTCCACCTTATCGAGTTCGAGGTCTGCCCCGGCCTGCCCTGCTTCGATTTTCGCGCCTATTGCCGCCAGCAATGGGGTCTTGAGCTGGCCGATGCCATGGCCGAAACCGCGGCGAGCCGGCTGATCGACCAAGAGCATCGCGCCTGAAGGCGCGAGGGCAGATCGCGGGCCGACGGGCGGACGCGTTCCACTACGGCATTCGCTCGACCGCCTGCAAGGACGGATCCATCTTGTCCCAGGCATGCCCGTGGCTCGTGTAGGTCACCATCTGCGGGCTGAACTGTTCCGGATCGTCGAGGCTGGCCGCGTGGACCACTATCAGCTCGGGCATGGCGACGGGTATCAGAAAGACCGGCGTTCCGCAGGTTGGACAGAAGGTGTGGATTTTTTCGTTGCCGCTGGCGCCCGCCACGCGCCAGGTGCTCACCTCCCCGGTGATGGCCATATCGGCACGTTGGCCGAAGGTCAGGTAGGATCCGTGGCCGGTACCTGAGCGCTTCTGGCAATCGCTGCACTGGCAGTGGTTCTGGAAGATCGGCTCGTCATTGGTTTCGTAGCGGATCGCGCCGCATGCGCAGCCGCCGGTAAAGCGTTTGGTCATTGCCATTCTCCACGGGTCTGATTCTGCTTGAGGTCGCAGCATCAGGCCGATTTCGGCTTGGCGAAAATGTCGATGCCGCTGCCGGTTTCGAGGAAAGATTTCAGGCTCGACAGCACCGCCGGCCAACCCTGGCTGACGCCCTTCGCCATGCCGCTGCCGGATTCGAGCTCGTCATGGCTGACGGTCAGCCGCACCATGGTGTCGTATTCCTCGATGGCGAACGTCACCCGGCTGGTTTTCGACGGATCGTCCGCCTGCGAAGCGTTCGCCCAGGTGATGACGAGGCGGGTCGGCGGCGAAATCTCGACGACCTTGCCGACGAGTTCGACGGTCCGTTCGTCATTGGCGCGGATGTGCTCCCATTTCGAGCCCGGCGTCCATTCCGAGACGTTCTCGTGGCCCCAGTAGCGCTTCGCGATCTCGGGCTTGATTATGGCCTCGAACACCTTCTGCGGCGTCGAGCGGATATAGGTCACGTAGACAAAGCTGGTCGTTTCCCTGGTCATCGGTCTTCTCCTTCGAGTTCCTGCTTCAGGTCGTGCAGCAGGCTGAGCCGCTGCCGTTCGAATTTCCGTACCCAGCGCTCGTAGACTTCGTGCAGCGGCACGGGATTGATGAAATGCAGCTTCTCGCGGCCGCGCTTGACCGTGCTCACCAGATTGGCCGCCTCCAGCAGGTCGAGGTGCTGGGTGGCGGATTGCCTGGCCATGTCCAGATGGTCGCAAAGCTGACTGAGCGTCTGCCCGTTCTGCTCGCACAGAAGGTCAAGCAGCCTTCTGCGTGTCGGATCGCCCAGCGCTTTGAAAATCTTGTCGGCGTCCATCTGCCTCACTCTGTTATAAGGCACAATATGCAGGTAAATACCTGCATGTCAACCGGCAATCCGACCCGCATTTGAATGACCGCTCGTCGGCACGGCTCCGCACCCGGCAACTGCGCCAGGCAGATGACCGTGAAATCGCCGGAGCAAAGAGATGTAAAATGGGCCTGCGGGGCTTCAAACGCCGCCAGGCTCTATCCGATTTTGAGCATGATCTCCGGTGAAACCGGAATGACTTTCTTCGGAACTATGCTTGCAAGGACCTCAGGCGCCCTCGACCAGAACGATTTCGCCGTCGGCGACCTTCTGACGGATGGCGACGGCGCGCTGGTATTCCGGCGAATGGTAGCAATCATGCGCGGCGGCAAGCGATTCGAACTCTATGATGACGTTGCGTGCCCGGCCGGGGCCTTCGGCCTTTTCATGCTCGCCGCCGCGCGCCAGGAACTTCGCACCGAAGCGCTCGAAGGCAGGCTTGGCGGCGGCGACATAGTCCTTGTAGCCTTCCGCGTCGCGCACATCGACACGGGCGATCCAGTATCCCTTGGGCATTTTCTTGGTCTCCGAACTTATTCTTGGAAATCTCAGGCCGAGCGCATCTCGTCGAGGATGGCTTCGGCCGCTTCCCGTTTGTTGGCCGCCGCCACGATCGGACGGCCGACGACGAGGTGGCTGGCGCCGTTGCGGATCGCCTGGCCCGGCGTCACCACGCGCTTCTGGTCGCCATGATCGCTGCCCGCCGGCCGGATGCCGGGCGTCACCACCGCCATGTCGGGTCCCACGATGCGGCGCACCGCCTCGGCCTCCGCGGCCGAGCAGACGATGCCGCCCATGCCGGCATGCAGCGCCTGTTCCGAGCGCCGCAGCACCAGCGTATGCGGGTCGTACTCATAGCCGACGTCGATCATGTCCTGCTCGTCCATCGAGGTCAGCACGCTGACGGCAAGCAGGCAAAGGTCGCTGCCTCTGGCCGCCTCTACGGCGGCCTGCATAGCCTTCGGATAGGCGTGGATGGTCAGCATGGTCATGCCCATCTTGACGATGTTCTCGACGCCCTTGGCCACCGTGTGGTCGATGTCGAGCAGCTTCATGTCGAGGAAGACCTTGGTGCCGCCGCTGGCCAGTTCCCTGGCGAAATAGAGCCCGCCGGCGAAGGCAAGCTGGTAGCCGATCTTGTAGAAGGAGACGACGCCGTCGAGTTCGCGCACCGCCTGCTCGGCTTCTCTCACTGTCGGCACGTCGAGGCCGACGATCAGCCTTTCCTGCATGGATTGGGCCTGCAAGGTGCTGGCAATCATGTCTCTATCCGGGTGGACAGCATGCGCGAGGTTTCGATCAGCGTGCGGCATAGATGCTCCATCGATTTGCACAGTCTTTCGTCACGGAAATTGCCGTCCTCGTCGAAGGCGCTGCCACCCTCGGGCACCGAGCATTCCGGCGTCACCACCTCCATCTGGCAACGTACCAACACGGCGCGCAGATGGTTGATGCAGCGGATGCCGGCAAAGTGCCCGCTGGAGGACGAACAGAGGCCAACGACCTTGCCGGCAAGTGGCCTCACCGGCCGCCCGCCATCCCTGCGCACCCGGCTCACCCAGTCGATCGTGTTCTTGAGCAGCGGCGGAATGGAGCCGTTATATTCGGGCGTGGCGATCAGCAGCCCGTCATGGGCGATCACCAGACGGCCGAGTTTCTGGGCGTTTTCGGGAACACCCTTTTCCTTTTCCAGATCCTCGTCCAGGATCGGCAAGGGATAGTCGGCAAGCGAGATGCGGGTCACCTCGGCGCCTTGCATGGCAAGTTCCTTCTGCGCCACGTCGGCCGTCCTGCCGCTATAGGCGCCGCTGCGCACCGAGCCGGCGAAGACGAGGATTTTCGGGATCACTGCCATTGGCCACCCTTGTTCCCGGACAGGTACAGCCAAGGACCGAGCAAATCAACGCCAACTTCGTCATCCCTGGGCGAAGCTCCGTCATGGAGACCCTGGAATCCAGTCCGTGACAGCTATCCAGGAGTGCAGCGGAACAGAATTCTGCGCCGTAGCGGCGCTCGGAAGTCGCGGCATGGATCCTCGGGTCTGCGCTGCGTCGCTACGCTCCTTGCTCCGCCCGTGGATGACGAAGCGAGGGACGTTCCCGCCATTGCCAAGGTATGCGGTGAGCACTGGCGATCCGCGAACAACCCCGCGCCGAGAAATTAATGCGCTTCGCGGCGGTAGATCCACAGCTGGGTCGGCGGGATGTTGCGAAGGATGAAATCGAAATGCTTGACCGTATAATTGCCACGGCCGGCCGGGATCGGCGACATCGGGCCGTAGGTCAACTGCACGATCGGCCGTCCGGCCGGGATGCGGTCGAGCAGGCTCTCGATATAGGCAATGCGCTGGGCGACTGGGAAGTTGAGCAGCGGCACGCCGGAAACGACGGAATCGAAGATCATCCCGCTCTTGTCGCCAAGCGTGGCGTTGAGATTGAAGGCATCGCCCTCGATGACGTTGACGCCGGGATAGAGCCGCCGCAGATGACGGACGAAATCCGCGGAATACTCGACCGCGTAGAGGTTTTCGGGCCGCACGCCCTGAGCGAGGATGGCGCGGGTGATCACGCCGGTACCGGGGCCGACCTCAAGCACCGGCAGGCCGGATTTAGGATTGACGATCGAGGCCATTTTGCGCGCGGTGACCGAACTGGTGGGCACGATCGAACCAACCGCCTTCGGCTTGTCGATCCAGCCCTTGAAGAATCTGAGTTCGTCGTCGAACTTTTCGACAAGCGCCTTCCGCAGTCCAGGGCCACGTGTCATGCAAGCTCTCCTCAGCGCTCCCCGCAAAGTTACTTAGCACCTGAGCGGTGCTAGGCAAGGCGCGGCCGGACGCATGTCGTGGATAAGATAATTTTCGTCGCGTCTCAAGGGGTGACGCGATTCAGGGATTTGCGCGTTGCAAATCGGCTTAGGCTGGCCAAAGTGCATCAACGTTCGCCAAAGGACTCGAAAAAATCCTTCATGCGGGCAAAAAAGCCGCTCGATTGGGGCGAATTGTCCTGCGAGGAGAGCTGTTCGAACTCCTCCAGCAGCTCACGCTGGCGGCGGGTCAGGTTCTGCGGCGTCTCGACCGCGGTCTGGATGTAGAGGTCACCGACATTGGGCTGACGCAGCACAGGCATGCCCTTGCCTTTGAGACGGAACTGGCGCCCGTTCTGCGTGCCCTCGGTCACCTTGACCTTTGTCTGCGTGCCGTCCAGCGTCGTCACCTCGAAGGAGCCGCCAAGGGCGGCCGTCGTCATCGAAATCGGCACCTTGCAATACAGGTCGGCGCCGTCGCGTTGGAAGAACTCGTGCGGTTTGACCGCCAGGAAAATATAGAGGTCGCCCGATGGCCCGCCGCGCAGGCCGGCTTCGCCCTCATTGGCAAGGCGGATGCGGGTGCCGTCCTCGATGCCGGCCGGGATGTTGACCGACAGCGAACGCTCCTCGGTGACGCGGCCCTGGCCGGCGCATTTCGGGCACGGATCCTTGATTGTCTGGCCGCGCCCCTGGCATTGCGGGCAGGTCCGCTCGATCGAGAAGAAACCTTGCGTGGCGCGCACCTTACCGTGGCCGTTGCACATCGAGCAGGTGACGGGCTGGGTGCCGGGCTTGGCGCCGCTGCCCGAACATTCAGAGCAGGAGATCGACGCCGGCACCCGGATCTGCGCGGTCTTGCCGGCAAAAGCCTCTTCCAGGGTGATTTCCATGTTGTAGCGCAGGTCGGCGCCGCGTTCGCGGCCGCCCGACGAACGGCGCTGGCGCCCGCCCATCATGTCGCCGAAAATATCCTCGAAGATATCGGCGAAACCGCCGGCGCCGAAACCTTGCGCGCCGCCATTCATGCCGCCCTGTTCGAAGGCCGCGTGGCCGAAGCGGTCATAGGCCGCGCGCTTCTGCGGGTCTTTCAACGTCTCGTAGGCTTCGTTGATTTCCTTGAACTTGTGCTCGCAGGAATGATCGCCGGGGTTGCGGTCGGGATGGAACTGCATGGCGAGCTTGCGGAAAGCGCTCTTGAGCTCCTTCTCGTCGGCGCCTTTTTGGACGCCCAGCGTCTCGTAGAAATCAGCTTTCATTTTTTCCCGCTGTCCGGATGCTCAACGTCTTGAAGCATTGTTGCGTCTCTTGCCGGCACTGACGCTTCGATTTAGGTGCGATGGAAGGGGGATGCCAGTGTCGACGCGGCTTTGCCTGCATTTTTTCAGCAAGGCCCGCTGTTTTTCTGCAAGGGGTTGCAAAAAAGCCCGGCCTTCGCCGGGCTTTTCGCTTTATCTTGCCGTCAAACGGTTCAGGCCGACTTCTTCTTGTCGTCGTCCTCGTCGATTTCCTCGAAATCGGCGTCGACAACGTCACTGTCCTTGGCGGCATCCGCCTTGGCGTCGGCTTCGGCCGCTTCCTTCTGCGAAGCCTCGTACATGGCCTGGCCAAGCTTCATCGAAGCCTCGGCAAGCGCCTGGCTCTTGGCTTCGATGTCGGCCGGGTCGTCGCCTTCGGTCGCGGTCTTCAGCGCCGCGATCGCGTCGGAGATCGCCGTGCGCTCGCCTTCCGAAACCTTGTCGCCATATTCCTTCAGCGACTTCTCCGAGGAATGCAGCAGCGCTTCGGCCTGGTTGCGGGCCTCGACCAGCGCACGCCGCTTCTTGTCGGTCTCGGCATTGGCCTCGGCGTCCTTGACCATCTTCTCGATGTCGGCGTCCGAAAGACCGCCCGATGCCTGGATGCGGATCTGGTGCTCCTTGCCGGTGCCCTTGTCCTTGGCCGAAACGTTGACGATGCCGTTGGCGTCGATGTCGAAGGTGACCTCGATCTGCGGCACGCCGCGCGGCGCCGGCGGAATGCCAACCAGGTCGAACTGGCCGAGCGCCTTGTTGTCGGCGGCCATTTCACGCTCACCCTGGAAGACCCGGATGGTCACGGCCGACTGTGAGTCCTCGGCCGTCGAGAACACCTGGCTCTTCTTGGTCGGGATCGTCGTGTTGCGCTCGATCAGGCGGGTGAACACGCCACCCAGCGTCTCGATGCCGAGCGACAGCGGCGTCACGTCGAGCAACAGCACGTCCTTGACGTCGCCCTGCAGCACGCCGGCCTGGATGGCGGCGCCGAGAGCAACGACTTCATCCGGATTGACGCCCTTGTGCGGCTCCTTGCCGAAGAACTGCTTCACGATCTCCTGGATCTTGGGCATGCGGGTCATGCCGCCGACCAGGACGACTTCGTCGATCTCGCCGGCCTTCAGGCCGGCATCCTTCAATGCCGCC
This sequence comes from Mesorhizobium sp. M7A.F.Ca.MR.148.00.0.0, assembly GCF_003997735.1. Classification (NCBI taxonomy): domain Bacteria; kingdom Pseudomonadati; phylum Pseudomonadota; class Alphaproteobacteria; order Hyphomicrobiales; family Phyllobacteriaceae; genus Mesorhizobium; species Mesorhizobium sp. M7A.F.Ca.MR.148.00.0.0. The sequence goes on from NZ_RZTB01000074.1 coordinate 8,586, forward strand.
TTGCAAGGGGCAATCGTGCGCTGGACCAGGTCGTCGACCAGCTGCTCGAACTTGGCGCGCGTCAGCTTCAGCGTCAGGTGCTTCGGCCCGGTCGCGTCGGCGGTGATGAAGGGCAGGTTGATTTCGGTCTGGGTGGTCGACGACAGCTCGATCTTGGCCTTTTCAGCCGCCTCCTTGAGGCGCTGCAGGGCAAGCTTGTCGTTCTTCAGGTCGATGCCCTGTTCCTTCTTGAACTCGGCCGCCAGGTATTCGACCAGGCGCATGTCGAAATCCTCGCCGCCGAGGAAAGTGTCGCCATTGGTCGACTTGACCTCGAACACGCCGTCGCCGATTTCGAGCACCGAAATGTCGAACGTGCCGCCGCCAAGGTCATAGACGGCAATGGTCTTGCCTTCCTTCTTGTCGAGGCCATAGGCAAGCGCTGCCGCGGTCGGCTCGTTGATGATGCGCAGCACTTCAAGGCCGGCGATCTTGCCGGCGTCCTTGGTAGCCTGGCGCTGGGCGTCGTTAAAATAGGCTGGAACGGTGATGACCGCCTTCTCGACCTTCTCGCCGAGATAGGCTTCCGCCGTCTCCTTCATCTTCTGCAGGATCATGGCCGAAATCTGCGAGGGCGACTGCTTCCTGCCGCCAGCTTCGACCCAGGCATCGCCATTGTCGCCCTTGACGATCTTGTAGGGGACAAGCTTCTTGTCCTTCTCCGTCACCGGATCGTCATAGCGGCGGCCGATCAGGCGCTTGACCGCGAAGATGGTGTTTTCAGGATTGGTGACCGCCTGGCGCTTGGCCGGCTGGCCGACCAGACGTTCGTCGTCGCCCGAAATGGCGACGATGGAAGGCGTCGTGCGCGCGCCTTCCGCATTCTCGATCACCTTGGGCTCCTTGCCATCCATGATGGCGATACACGAGTTGGTGGTGCCGAGATCGATACCGATTACTTTTGCCATTTTTCTAGTCTCTCCGCTAAGCAGGCTATCAGGACCCGTACAGGCGTTCCGACGAAAGCCCCTGTTCACAAGAAATCCCGTTCCGGCAACCGGCATTCCGGCGCCGAACGGCTTGGCGCGTATATAAGAACAGGCGGCATCGCGCGCAAGCATTCTGCGCAAGGCTTCCATGAACCTTTCCACCTCCGCCTGCGACTGATCTCCAGGTGCCGCATGGTGCGGCCCGGAAAGGAAGCCCCCATGACCAATAACCCAGAGACTCCCAGGTCTCCGGGAACAACAGGAGCTCGGCGCGACCACCGCCTTCGGGACGAGGTCGATGCGCTGGGCTTTCTGTTGATTCCGTTGACCCTGCGTAAGAGCAGGCGTATCGTCATCTTGAGGAAAGCAGACAATTCGATCAGGGAAGAACGAGCCGGACCGCCGCGCCTTGCCCTGATTTGCGCGGCCAGACCCGACGTTCTCCCGTCGACTACGGGGGGTAGTGTCATGTCTCGCATCCGCGGCTCGTTCGTGTCGTCTCTTGCTGGCGGCTTGCGCCGCGCTGTGCATCCAGGCGGGTTGATGGCACTCGGCCTGTGGCTGGGCGCCGCGCAGGCGCAGGAAACCCGGATCATTTATCCCGGTTCGATGGCGGTGACCGGATTTTCCGGCACCATCATTCCCAATTTCGACCCCCCTGATTCCGAAAAAGAGGGACTGCCGCCCGGCGTCGATCCGGTCGACGAAACCTTCATCGACACCACGCGCGCCACCTTGCGCGTCTTCGACGTCTCGCAACTGGGCGGACCAGCCACCGGCCAGCTCGTCAACACGCCACCGCCCTTCGAGGTGACGGCGGAGCAGGTCGGCCAGGTGTTCGGCGTCACCTACGATGACGGCGTGCGCGACGGCGTTCCGACGGGCATTCCCAATCTCTATGCCGGCGCCACCTCGCTGCACGGCATCCGTATCGTCACCCCGGACGCCGACGATGACGGCCGCCCCGAGCGGCAGCGCCGCGGCGCTGCCGGCGCCATCTTCATGGATGGCCAGTTCGGCACCGAAAACGGCGGCGGGCCGGGCACCGTCTGGAAGATCGACGGCATCACCGGCCAGGTCTCCAAATTCGCCGACATCGACACCAACAGCGGTCCCGGCATCGGCAATCTCACTTTCGACGCCACTCACCGCGAGTTCTTCGCCTCCGATCTCGATACCGGCCTGATCCATCGCATCGATGCCAAAGGCAGGCTGATCGACAGCTTCGATCACGGCGTTGCCGGCCGTCCCGCGCATGGGCTTGCTCCAGTCGCCGACGACGGTTCGGTGATGGACATAAAGGGAGCGACCTTCGACAGCGAAGACCCCGACAGCTGGGGCTACACGCAGGACGAGCGCCGCGTCTGGGGCGTCTCCTACCATGGCGGCCGGCTCTACTACTCGGTCGGCGAAAAGTCGGAAATCTGGTCGGTGGGCATCGCCCGCGACGGCAGTTTTGTCGGCGACCCGCGCTGGGAACTGACGGTCAAGGCCGACAAGGACTACGCCGTCACCGACATCGCCTTCGAGAATAGCGGCTTCATGTACCTAGCCCAGCGCGGCCCAGTCGAGAACCGCTACGATTACAGCCAATTCGCCGATTCCGGCAAAGGCGAGGTCATCCGCTACTTCCGAGAGAACCCGGACGATCCGGAGACGGAATCGGTCTGGGTCGAAGTGCCGCAGGAATATGCGGTCGGTTTCCCGCAGGGCAATCGGCAGGCCGCCGGCGGTCTCGACCTGCAATATGGTTATGATTCCGACGGCAATCTCGACACATCGGTCTGCACGCAGACGCTGGTCAAGTCAGGCGACAAGCTGCGCGACAATCCTTCACTCGCCGAACAGCTCGCCGCCGGTGGGCCGCTGGCCGTGCATGGCGTCCAGATCACGCCGAAAGAGCTGGTCAAGCCGGCCAACGTGCCGCCCTTCGGCTCCTGGTTCGTCGACTTCGACGGTTATTTTGAAGATCCGGAGGTCGAGGGCCATGTCGGTGACGTTGCCGTCTGGCATCCTTGCGAGGGCCGCGCCGGCTATTACGAGGAAATCCCGGGCGGCTACCTGCCCCCCTTCTACCCGCCGGATTTCCCACCACCCGGTAACCTGCCTCCGTGCATCGATGTCGAGGATATCAGGTATTACTGTACGCCTCGCGGCCTCCAGGCCGATCTCTATCTCCATGACCATGCCGGCTTCGGCGGCGATTCGGTCAAGGCCCAACCTTCCAATGAGACAAAGTCCAGGACGCCAGGCGTCGGGGTGACATCATCCCAGTCGCATGCGCCCGGCAAGCCTTACACGGTCGACATCACCGGCCACTATCCGGGCGACAGAGTGGATGTTGGACTTTGCTTCTACAGGAAGTCCGACAAGGACAAGGGTGGCTACTACCCTTGCTGCAAGATGATCTTGCCGCTCCGAACCCCAGCCGTCAGCTGCGAACGTTGAGGAGGGGAAGATGAAAAATCTCGCACTCTCCCCGCTCACGACGAGCTCGCAATCCACAGTCATGGAGACGATCATGAAACCCCTGTCATACGCCAGGCGCGGCGCGCGCTGGCTGATGGCGGCCGGTATCGCGGTCGCCATGTTCACCCCTGTGGCAAGCCACGCGGAAGACGCCGCCCCGATCACCCCGGAACTGAGGCTCGATCTCGACAATTCGAAGATCGTCAATCCGAGGCCGGAGCGGGCGGTGCCCTTCTTCACCAAGAAAGGCACCCAGCGGAGCTGCGACTATGTCGTCTACTCCCTGAGCTTTGGCCTGCGCGGCGATGCGCAAGCCTTCGCCGACCTGACAGCCTTGCTGAAAACGCTCAAGATCGAGTTCAAGGACCAGCTTCCACACGGCCTTTCGATCGTCAGCGCGAATGTGTCGGGCGACGGCACGGACGCTTCGGGCGGACCATTGCCCGGCGTTTCGATCAGCACCTCGGCCGGTCCGAACGACACGGCAACGGTGTCCAATTTCCGGCTCTCCGCCGCTGATCTCGACGGCGCCGGTGCCGCCAATGAACGCGTCATCAACTTCCAGATCACGGCCAAGATCGACCATGCGGCGTTTCCTTCGCCGACCGTGATCGACAACCAGGGTGTGATCAAGGTCAGCAACGGAGCCGGCCCCGGGACCATTATCCCGTCGCAGGATCCGGGCAAGCCCGACGATGGCGACTACAAGACCGGGGCCAAGACCTCGATCAAGATCGACCTCACCAACTGTGATAAGCGGCCACCGCCTCCCGACCGGGAATGCTTCAAGGTGGAACGCGGCACGGTGGACTGCGTGCCCGGCGGCGGCGCCTTCATCTACCACATGCCGGTCGGCCCGGAGATGGGCGGCAAGTGGGTGCAGGTGTCGACGACCACATCAGGCGTCACCATCATCCCCGACACCCAGCTGGTGCCGGCGGGCGGCGGTGTGCTCAACTGGAAGATCGTCGGCGCATCGCCCGGCGACGTCATCCACCTCATCGTCACCGGCATCGAAACCTATGCCGGTCCGAAGGAAGGCTGGGGCCTTTGCTGCACGCAGACGATCGACATCGTCATCCCGCGTGACCAGAGGTGCCCGCCCAAGGACAAGGAGCCGGACCTCAAGGTCGAGAAACGCGCCGACGTGACGCGTTGCACGATGGGTGGCGGCTGCGACTTCACCATCAGGGTCACCAATGTCGGCACCGGTGCCTACCACGGCAAGATCGTGCTCGACGAGGTGACGCTGCCGGCCGGATCGACGCTCGATTCAGGACCCAATCCGCCCTGGGTCTGCGTACCCGGCGCCACCCCGATGATTTGCACCTACCCCGTAACCACGCTCAATCCGGGGGCCTCCGTCAACCTCAAGCTCGGCTTCAAGCCGGCCGGAGGCTGGCAAGGCAGCGTCTTGCGTAACTGCGCCACCTATAATTACGGCGCCAGCGGCAAGTCGCTGTTCGGCAGCCAGTCGAACGATCGCGGCTGCGCCTCGATCCCGATCTGCCGGCGTGGCGATCGTGACCGCGACTGCCGGCCGCCGGTCGAGAAGAAGGTCGACCTGATCCTGAAGAAGCGTGCCCGCGTCCCGGTCTGCACGGCCGACGGCATCTGCCACTTCGTGATCGACATCATCAACAACGGCACATCGACTTATAACGGGCCGCTGACGGTGATCGACAGCTACCCGGCCGGCGCGCCGGCCTCCTCGACCTTCGGCCCAAGCCCGCCATGGACCTGCATACCGACAGGTCCCGGCCTGTTCCGTTGCGACCATGCGGGGATCTCGCTGCCTCCGGGCGGCTCGACGCCGATCGTCGTCAAGGCGGTCATGCCGGCCGGCTATCAGTCGGACATTGTCGAGAATTGCGCGACGGTGAAGCCCATCCCCGGCGAAAACGACCTCACCAACAACAAGGCCTGCGCCAAGGAACGCTTCCGCCATCCCAATGGCGGCAAGCCGACCCTGCGCATCGCCAAGGTCTGCAACGGCTCGCTCGCCGGTGCCGCGCTGATCTCTTGCCGCATCACCGTCATCAGCCTTGGCACCGCTGCCCCCACCGGTCCGGTGCGGGTCAACGATGCCGCCACGCTGGTGGCCGGCGGCGCGCCTGTCCAGATCCAGACCGTCACCCCTGACGGCGCGGAATGGGCGTGCGGACCGGTTCCGGCCAACGCGCTGTCGTGCCAGATTCCCGGTGCCGTCATGACACCTGGAACCAGTCGCCACTTCGACGTGACGGTTTCGGCCAATGGCGCGTTCGAAAACTGCGCGCGGGGCTCCTATGGGCCGGCACCGGGCGACGACGTCGTCTATCCCTTTGGCCAGGCCTGCGCCAAGGGCGGCGGCGCCTCGACCATCCGTGTCGAAAAGACCGGCGACCGCGAATGCAGGCTCGGCCAACCCTGCTCGTTCGAGATCACCGTCACCAATGACGGAGCGACCGCCTTCTCCGGGCCGGTCCGCATTGGCGATGCGATCGGCGTGGAGGGTCTCGGCAGGCTGGAAGGCGTTGAGATCACGTCGATCGATCCGCCCTTCGGCTGCTCGCCGGAACCGGCAACCTTGCCTGCGTCCTGCATTGCCAATTTGTCGCTCGGCGCCGGCGAAAGCCGGGTGCATCATGTCACCGTGGTCATTCCCGACGACGGTCGTTTGGCCAATCTGCAGGGCAATGTCAGCGGCCAGAACTGCGTCGGCGTGCTCTCTCCCGACACACGGGTGCAAGGCGGTGGCGACGTGCTTGGCGGCGATCAGGCCAATGTGCAGGGCGATCGCGGCAAGGCCTATGCCTGCCATCCCTTCACCATCAGCCAGGAGACGAAGAAGGAATGCTCGCAAGGCTTCGTCATGAACGATGCCGGCCGCTGCGTCTGCCCGGAAGGCACCACCTACCGCAACGGCCAGTGCTCGCCGGGCGGCGGTATCGTGCCGAAGCCGGAACAGCCGAAGCGCTGTGTGCTGCTCGAAGGCCAGATCCGCACCGAGGACGGACGTTGCGTCTGCCCACGCGGAACCGGGCTTGAGAACGGCAGATGTGTCAGGACCGACAAGCCCGAGCAGTGCACCATCCGTGGCCAGGTCCACAATGCCGATGGCGATTGTGTCTGCCCCAGGGGAACGGAGATCAGGGGCAATGCCTGCCGCCCGATCCAGCCGAAGCCTGAGCAGTGCACGATCCGTGGCCAGGTTCACGACGCGGATGGAGACTGCGTCTGCCCGAGAGGGACCGAAGTGCGCAATGGCGCCTGTCGTCCGATCCGGCCAAAGCCTGAGCAATGCACGATCCGTGGCCAGGTCCATGACGCAAAGGGCAATTGTGTCTGCCCGAGGGGTACCGAGGTGCGGGGCAATGCCTGCCGGCGCAAGCAACCGACGCAGGAGCAATGCGACATACGCGGCCAAGTCCACAACAAGCGTGGCGAGTGTGTCTGTCCGCGTGGGACGCAGGTGATCAACGGCGCATGCCGCAAGCCCAGGCAAGAGGTGGAATGCGCACCGGGCTCGCAGATGATCAACGGCCAGTGCCAGCCGATCATCAGGCGGCGCTGCCCGGAAGGTACGATCGGACGCTATCCGAACTGCCGGCCGCTCCGCGGGCAACCGTCGCTGGAGTTCAACCCCGGCCTGCTGCTGCAGCAGGTACTGCCACGGCGCAGGCCGCAGGTCGAACAGCAGCAGGACCCGGTTCCAGACAGGATACTGAAGCTTCAGCAGCAATAAACCGCCTGCTCGACACCAGACCAGAAACCCGCCGGAGCAATCCGGCGGGTTTTCTTATGGCTCCGAGGCAAGCGGAAATTGGCTGCAACAGGATCGCGGACGCCGCAACGCCACCTCCGGCCGTGCAGCCGCCGCGCCCGTGCCCTCGACAAGTCGGCTGGAGCGCATTAGGCAGTCGATAGAGTGGCCGAACGTGAAGGGCACTCGGAAAGGCCGCATCCATGAGCAGAAAGACCCTGATTGCACCGTCGGTGCTGGCGTCGGATTTTTCCAAACTCGGCGATGAGGTCGAAGCGGTGGCGGCGGCCGGCGCCGACTGGATCCATCTCGATGTGATGGACGGGCATTTCGTGCCCAACATCACCTTTGGCCCGCCGGTGATCAAGGCGATCCGCAACCGCACCGAGGCCTTCTTCGACTGCCATCTGATGATTGCCCCGGCCGACCCCTATCTGGCCGCTTTCGCCGAGGCCGGCTGCGACGGTTTGACCGTCCATGCCGAAGCCGGCCCGCATCTTGACCGCTCGCTGCAGACCATCAGGAACCTCGGCAAGAAGGCCGGTGTGTCGCTCAATCCGGCGACGCCGGAAAGCGTGGTCGAATATGTGCTCGACCGGCTCGACCTGATCCTGATCATGGCCGTCAATCCGGGCTTCGGCGGCCAGGCCTTCATCCCGGCGATCGTCGACAAGGTGAAGCGGGTCAAGGCCCTGATCGGCGGCCGGCCGATCCGCATCGAGATCGACGGCGGTGTTTCAGCCGAAACCGCGCCGCTGGTCACCGCCGCCGGCGCCGACGTGCTGGTGGCGGGCGCCGCCATCTTCAAAGGCGGCAGCGTCGAGGCTTACCGTCAGAACATCCAGGCGATCAGGACGGCAGCCGACCACGCAGCCGGCTAACCAGCGCTTTTCCCGCGTTCAGCCCGGCATGCCGGCCAAGGTTCTGGTACCGGCCGAGGCTTGTGATGGTCTGATGCGCAACGGTATCGGATCTGGAGCGGCTGCCTGATTCGGCCTCAAGGGTCCTCACAGCAGACAGTTGATCCCGCGCGCATACAAAAGAACAGAAAGAACAGATTCTCCTGCGTGCATACAAAACATGTTAAGTTCCCGCAGGTTGTGAAAATGAGCGGAATTACAGCATTGAGCTCCAGATGCCGCATATTCCTTCGTGCTAAAGTACAATAACGTGATCTTGTGCTTGAGCAGGCGAATGCCCGCACTGTATGGTACAAGTACGAGAAGGCGAATGCTTTCGGACTCGAATCGCCCAGGACAAGTCTTGGGGACAAGGAGTCGCTATGACATACGGAGCTGCCAATCTGAACGACGACGCTGCGGGACCGAAGAGTACGCTTGCCAGTACGGTCTATCAGCAATTGCGGGACGATCTTCTCGGTGGTGTTCTTGAGGCCGAGAGCAAGCTGCGGGTCGAATGGGTGGTCTCCAAATATGGAGCCGGCGCCTCGCCTGTCCGCGAAGCTCTCAATCGCCTCGCCTCGGAAGGACTTCTCGGCCGGCACGATCAGCGCGGCTTCTTCATCATGCCGGTCAGTGCGTCGGAACTCGAGGAGCTGACGCGCACCCGCTGCTGGCTCGAGGAGCGGGCGCTTCGCGAATCCATCGCCCACCGCACCGCCGAATGGGAAGAACAGCTCGTGCTGGCGCTGCATCGCCTGGGACGCGCGTCACGTCTGTCTCCGCAGGATCTCTTTTCGCTCAATCCCGATTGGGAGAGGCTGCATCGTATCTTCCACAGGGTGTTGATTTCGGCCTGCCGGTCGCAATGGCTGGTGGGGTTTTGCGACCAGCTCTCCGATCACGCCTATCGCTACCGGCAAATGGCCAATGATGGCGAGGGCGTCCAGCGCGACGATTTCGGCGAGCATCGCCTGATCGCCGAATGTGCCCTGGACGGCAATGCCGACGGTGCCGTCGAGGCACTGCTCAACCATTACCAGTTGACTGCCGCCATGTGCATGAAGCGTTTCGAGCAGGACGACGAAACGAAGGAACTCGCCCGCAAACGCGCTCGGCGATAACAGCCGATTCCCGGCGGGCTCTTGCGCTCGTTTCTTGCTCGCAATCCGCGTCGAGCGCGGCTGGCGTGAACCGCTGTCGGCGGGCTTGACGGCGCGGCCAAGAACCGCGAACTCTCGCCGCCGAGGCATGCCGCGACAGGCGCATGCTCAGCGCCGCCGCACCCAGGGAAGTCTTCATGAGCAATCATCTGTTCGATGCGTTCCGGTCCCGGATGCCGGCGCCAGCGCGCTTGCTGATGGAAACCGATGATGGCCGCTCGCTCACCTATGGCGATATGCTGGCCCGCTCGGCGCAGCTTGCGCATGCGCTCCTGCAACTCGATGTCGAACCCGGTGACCGCGTTGCCGTGCAGGTCGAGAAGAGCCCGGAAGCGGTCATGCTCTATCTCGCCTGCCTGCGAGCCGGCGCCGTCTTCCTGCCGCTCAACACCGCCTACACGCTGGCTGAGCTGGAGTATTTCTTCGGCGACGCAGAACCACGCCTGGTCGTCTGCGATCCGGCAAGAGCGGCCGACATCGGCGCGCTGGCGGAAAAGACCGGCGCCGTCACCGTCACGCTCGGCCGCGACGGCCGGGGATCGCTGACCGACCAGGCCTCGCGACTGCCGACGGATTTTCATAACGTGGCGCGTGGGCCGGATGACCTCGCGGCGATCCTCTACACGTCGGGAACCACCGGCCGGTCGAAAGGCGCCATGCTCAGCCACGAGAATCTTGCTTCGAACGCGCGCGTGCTGGTCGAGCACTGGCGTTTCACTGGAGACGACGTGCTGATCCACGCATTGCCGATCTTCCACACGCACGGCCTGTTCGTCGCCACCAATGTCGTCCTGATGGCCGGCGCCTCGATGCTGTTCGAGCAGAAGTTCGATCCGGCCCGCATCGTCTCGCTGCTGCCGCGTGCCACGGCCCTGATGGGCGTGCCGACCTTCTACGTGCGCCTGCTGCAGCAGGATGGGCTGGACCATGAGGCGGCAAAAAACATCCGTGTGTTCATTTCCGGGTCGGCGCCGCTGCTGGCCGAGACGCACAAGTCCTGGCGCGAGCGCAGCGGCCACGCGATCCTCGAGCGCTACGGCATGACCGAGACCAACATGAACACCTCGAACCCCTATGAGGGCGAGCGGCGCGCCGGTACCGTCGGTTTCCCCTTGCCCGGCGTCACGCTTCGCATCGCCGATCCAGACAGCGGCGCAGCGCTTGCGCAGGGCGAGGTCGGCATGATCGAGGTGAAGGGCCCAAACGTCTTCGGCGGCTATTGGCGCATGCCGGAGAAGACCAAGGCGGAATTCCGAGCCGACGGGTTTTTCATCACCGGCGATCTCGGTATGATCGACGCCGACGGCTACGTCCACATTGTCGGCCGCGGCAAGGACCTTATCATATCGGGCGGCTACAACATCCATCCGAAGGAACTCGAAAGCGAGATCGACGCGCTCGACGGGGTTAGCGAAAGCGCCGTCATCGGCGTTGTCCATCCGGATTTCGGCGAAGGTGTCACCGCTGTCGTCGTGCGTGCGCCGTCATCGCGGATCACCGGTGCCGAAATTCTCGGCGCCATCGCCGGGCGGGTGGCGAAATACAAGCACCCGAAGCGGGTGATCTTCGTCGATGAACTGCCGCGAAACACCATGGGCAAAGTACAGAAAAACGTGCTGCGCGATACCTACAAGGACATATACGCACCATAGTTGCGCGGTGCCTGGGGCAGGGGCGCCTTACTCCTTGCGCGGCCTTTCGGCCCGGCTGCCGGAACCCCACAAGGCACGCTTCAGCAGGTTGCGCTTCCGTGGGGCGAGGTTGATGTCGCTGACAAGCTTGGCGCCGCCCTCGCGCCGTTCCAGGGTGATCTTGCGGCTGTGGAAGGCTTCCAGCTCGGCCCGGTGCGCCACACTGATGATGGTGACATCAGGCAATTCGCGGATCACCGTCGCCATCATGGTGTCCTGGCTCTTCTCGTCGAGCGCCGAGGTTGCTTCATCCAGCACGACGATATCGGGGCGGTGCAGCAGCAGGCGCGCGAAGGCGAGACGCTGCTTTTCGCCGCCCGACAGCGTCTGGTCCCATGGCGCTTCTTCCTTGATCCTTTCGGCAAGGTAGGCGAGGCCGACCTTGTCGAGGGCGGCCTTGATCTGTTTGATCGTCCACTTGTCCGCCGCCGCGGGATAGGCGACCGCGCGGCGAAGCGTGCCCGAAGGGATGTAGGGGCGTTGCGGCAGCATGAACAGTCGCCTGTCGGCGTGGAAATTGACGCTGCCGCCGCCCCACGGCCACAGGCCCGCGACGGCCCGCACCAGCGTCGACTTGCCCGAGCCGGATTCGCCGGCCACCAGCACCCGCTCACCGGGTTCGATCGCAACCTCGGTCTCCTTGACCACGGCGGTGCCGTCGTCGAGCGTCACGGAGAGATCGTCGAGGCTGAGCATGGCACCGTCGTCGGTTTCGCCGTGCTGGATGCGTCCAAGCGCATCGCTCTGCTCCGCACGCTCGAGCCCGTCGAGCGACATCATCAGCGATGCTATGCGCCGCGCGGAGGCGTTCCAGTCGGCAAGACGCGGGTAGTTGTCGACCAGCCATCCGAACGCGCCTTGCACGATGCCAAAGGCGGACGCTGCCTGCATCACCTCGCCAAGCGTCATTGAGCCTTCGAGGAATTTTGGAGCGCACAGCAGGATCGGCACGACCGGCGCAAACAGGCTCGATCCCTGCGACACCGCCGCCGTGCGCATGTGCTGGCCCGTCAGCAGCGCCCATTGCCTCAGCACATGGCCGAAATTCCTGTCGATGCCGCTGCGCTCCTCTTCCTCGCCGCCCAGCAAGGCGATGCTCTCGCCGTTTTCGCGCACGCGCGTCAGCGTGTAGCGCAGTTCGGCCTCCGCCTGGTTCTTCCGCTCGGAGAGCTGGACGAAATTGCGGCCGATGACCACCATCGCGGTCGAGGTGATGGCGGCATAGATCATCGCGGTGATGACCAGGAAGCCGGGAATGGTGATGCTCTCGCCGCCGATCGGCAAAGTGAGCGCGCCGCCGATGGTCCACAGCACGACGATGAAGGTCGAGGCAGACAGGAACGCGTTGAGGACGCCGGCGATGAAATCGACCGGCGACTCGGTGGCGATGCGCAGATCCTCGGTCATGCGGGCCTCGGGGTTCTGGTGGTCGCCGCCGACGAGATTCAGTTGGTAGTAGCGGCCGCCTGCCAGCCAGCGCGCGATGACCGCGGTGGTCAGCCAGGAACGCCAGCGGCGCTGGATCGTCATGCGCAGGTAGACCTGCGCGACGACAAGGCTGCCGCTGCAGATTACCAGCGGCACGAAGACGGCGCTGAGGAAATAGACGCTGCGCGCATTGCGCTGCTCGAGGGCATCGAACATCGAACGGTTCCAGACATTGATGCCATACTGGAAGCCGATATTGATGCAGATCAGCAGCAGCACCCCGATCGTCAATGGCCAGGCGAGCCGGTCGCCGCGCCGGCTCCAGTAACCGCGCGCGCTGATCCAGAAACGCCGCAGCAGATATTTCTTGCGCTCCTGCTCGGCCCCTTCGGGCGTCAGTTGCGGATCGGGCTCGACAGCATCCGGTGGTGGCCCCGGCTGGCCGTCGACCTCCGGGGCAGCTTCGGCACTCGACAGCTTTTTTTCGCGCAGCTCCTCGTGGCGTGGCCTTTGGTCACGCGGCGCTTTCTGTGGCGGCTTCAAGGCACCGCGCGTTTTGATGCCGTCGGCCTGTTTCAATTTGGGTTTCGCCTCGGACATACGCTCCGACAACGACCTCAAAATCAAAAGGTTTCATGACGTCAGCCGACTTGAACCTGATATCAACGCGCAGTGTCGGAGCCGGCCGCAAAAACCTTTTCGCCGCCGATCCAGACGCCCTTCGTGTCGAGATCGTCCGACAGCGCGACAATATCCGCAGCCGTGCCGTTGGCAAATCGGCCAAGCCGGTGCGACTGGCCGATTGCTTGCGCTGGATAGAGCGAGGCCATGCGCAAGGCCTCGGAAAGCTCGACCCCGGCGACCCGGTGGATGAAACGAACGGCCGAGATCATATCGAGATCGGCGCCCGCCAGCGTTCCGTCGGCGAGCCTCAGGCTGCCGTCCCTTCGATAGATGGTGCGGCCGTTGAGCGTGAACGACGTCATCTCGGTGCCGATTGTCGCCATGGCGTCGGTGACCAGCACGATCCTGGCCGGCCCCTGCTTGGCGCGCAGCGCGATCTTGATGGTGGCCGGATCGACATGGATGCCGTCGGCGATGAGGCCGGCCGACAAGGTGCCGATGTCGATGGCGGCGCCGACCAATCCGGGCTCGCGATTGCCGATCTGGCTCATCGCATTGAACAGATGGGTGACCATCGAGGCGCCGGCCTCGGCAAAGGCGCTGGCGGCGGCATAGCCGGTATCGGAGTGGCCAAGGCTGACGATGATGCCCGCTTTGGCGAGCACCGCGACGCGCGCCGGCTCGACGGATTCAGGGGCAATGGTGGTGAGCAGCACCGGTAGTTTTTGCCGCGCGGCGATCAGCATCGCCTGATCGGCATCCGTCATCGGCCGGATCAGCGCCGGATCATGCGCGCCCTTGCGGGCGACCGACAGATGCGGGCCTTCGAGATGCAGTCCGAGAAACCCAGGCACCTTCTGGCGCGCCGCTGCCTCGCCGGCGGCGACAGCGGCGGCGGTGATTGCAGGCGTGTCGGTGATCAGCGTCGGCAGCAGCGCCGTCGTGCCGAAGGGCGCGTGCGCGCGGCAGATGGTCTCGATTGAAGCGACATCGGGGTGGTCGTTGAGCATGACGCCGCCGCCGCCGTTGACCTGCAGGTCGACGAACCCCGGCGCCAGAAGGCCGCCACCGGTGTCGACGACGCGGATATCCGAGGGGATGGCACCAGTGGGCAGAATGGCCTCGACGAGACCGTCGCGCACGACAAGTGCGTGGCCTTCATGCCAGTCGTCGCCGTCGAAAATCCGGGCGCCAGTCAGGGCAAAGCGATCGCTCATACTGTCTCCGTCACCTTGCGAAGATTGCGCGGCGTGTCCGGATCGAGACCGCGATGGCGGGCAAAGGCCTCGACGAACATGTAGAAGGAGACGATCAGCGTCAGCGGATCGGTCAGCGGGTGCCCGGTGGCGACATGCGGCAGGCGCACGGCGCGTTTGGCAAGCGCGGAGGTGACGAACACCGGCGCGCCCTTGGCCGCCAGGCTGTCGGCGGCCTCGGCGATAGACGGTTCGGAGGCGTCGCGCGCGGCCAGCGCCAGCACCGGAAAGTCGGGGCCGATCAGCGCCAGCGGGCCGTGCATGACTTCGGCGGCGCTGTAGGCCTCGGCATGCATGCCGCAGGTCTCCTTGAATTTCAGCGCCGCTTCGTTGGCCATCGCTGCCGACGGTCCGCGGCCGAGGATGAACAGCGACTTCTGCTTCTCGATCGTCTCAGACAGCACGCTCATCCAGTCGCAGGCGATCGCCTTGCCGAAATGCTCCGGCAGGCGGGCAAGTGCGGCCAACAGCGCATCGTCGCCGGTGGCGTGCGCCATCAGAGCGAGGCCGGCGACGGCCGAATTGATGAAGGTCTTGGTGGCCGCCACGCTGCGCTCGGGGCCGGCCAGGATATCGATCGCATAGTCCGAGGCACGCGCCAGCGGCGAATCGGCGGTGTTGGTGATGGCGACGGTCAGCGCGCCCCCCGCCCGCGCGGTTTCGGCCATGGCGACGATATCGGGGCTCTTGCCCGACTGCGAGATCGCCAGGCAGGCCGAGCCGGCGAGCCTGAGCTTGCGGCCATAGATCGAGGCGATCGACGGTCCGACAGACGCCACGGCCAGGCCCGCGGTCAGCTCGACGGCGTATTTCATGAAGGTGGCGGCATGGTCGGACGAGCCGCGCGCCACGGTGACGACGAACTGCGGGTCGCGTTCCCTGATGCCGCGCCCGGCCTCGGTCAGCACCGCGCCGGAGCCGTCGAGCAGGCGGGCGACCGCTTGCGGGACCTCCTCGATCTCGCGCCGCATATGGGTCATTTCTGCCGACATGGTCGGCTCTGTCGTGCTCATGGTCGGCCCTCTTCGCTCGGCCCTGTCAGCCGCAGTTCGGCGACGAAATCATAGGCGTCGCCCCGGTAGATGGAGCGGGTGAATTCGATCACCTTGCCGCTCGCCAGATAGGAAATGCGTTCGATGTGCAGGCCGGCAATACCTGGCGGCACTTCGAGCAGGCGCGCGTCGCTGTCTCCGAGATTGGCGGCGGAAATGCGCTGCACGGCGCGCACTGGCCGGTTGCCGGTCAATTCCAGCGCCGCGTAGAGCGAGGAACCTATATCGGCCGGATCGGGCAACACGCTGGCCGACAGCGAGGCGCGTTCGATCGCCAGCGGCGTGTCGTTGGCGATGCGCAGGCGCGCCACCCGCGCCACCAGTTCGCTCGAGGACAGGCCGAGCACCATCATCTCGTCGGGCGATGGTGCGTAGAGGCCGCGGTCGAGCCATGCCGAACGCACCGCCATGCCGCGCCGCGCCATGTCCTCGGTAAACGAGGTCAGCCGCGACAGCGACTGTTCGACACGCTCCATGCGCGGCGCCACGAAAGTGCCGGAGCCGTGGCGCTGCACCAGGATGCCGCCCTTGACCAAGTCCTGCACCGCCTTGCGCACGGTGACCCGCGAAATATCGGCCTTGGTGGCGATGTCGCGCTCGGAAGGCAGCGCGTCGCCCGGCCCGATCAGGCCGCGATTGACCGCGTCCTCGATGCTCTTGCGAAGCTGCAGATAAAGCGGCGCGCCGCTTTGCGCCTGATGTTTGAGCGTGGCGAAGATCTGGTCGGCGGCCTCGCTCATCGAGTTGCCTCCGCGTGTCCGGCGAAAAGGCGAACCGCCATCTGCACCGCGCCGCCCAGTGCGTCGTCGAGCGGCGGCTTCAGCAGCGCCCGGTAGCGGGCAGACAGGCGCGGCGCGTAGAGCGGCGCCAGCCCGCCGAGCAGGCACAGCGGCGCGTCGTCAGCAAGGTCGAGCGCGCCGAGCGAGGCTTCGACATCGGCGATCACCCTGTCGAGGATCCAGTTGGCGACGCTGTCGCCCTTCTCGGCATGCTCGAACACCTTGGGTGCGAAGCCGCCGAAGTCGCCCGGCTTGGCATTGGTGGTGAATTCGACGACGTCCTCAGGGTTGTTGCGGAACACGGCCAGCATGCTCTGCGTCAGCGGCGAACCTTCGCGGACGCCGTCATAGGCAAGCAGTGTCTGTTCGAGCAGGTCGCGGCCGATACGGGCGCCGCTGCCCTGGTCGCCAACCTGGAAGCCCCAGCCGCCGATGGCCCGCGATTTGCCTTGTCTGCGCGCCATATAGGCGGTGCCGGTGCCGAGGATCGCCATGGCGCCGTCACCGGAGCCGACAGCGCCTTCCAGCGCGATCTCGGCGTCGGTCTCGACGCGGCTGATGCTGAACGGCAGGATCGCTTCGAGTTGCTGCCGGTAGGTGCCGACATTGGCGCCGGCAAGGCCGAGAATTGCGGGTGTCCGCGGGATCAGTTCCGCATCCTGCCCGGCGGCGAGGAACGCCTGCCGCGCGGCCTCGACGATGTTCGAGCGGGCGCCGGTCAGGTCGGTGCGGATGTTGGCGGCGCCGCTTTTGGCGCGGCCGATCACCGTGCCGTCCGCCGTTGCCAGGGCGGCCCTGCAGCTGGTGCCGCCGCCATCGATTCCGAGCACGAAATTCACGTGATTTCTCCTCCGGGCGGATAATACCAATAAAATACCAATAGCCAAGGGTTAATTTCCGTTTCAAAAAGATTAAGCCGTATTTTATTGAAAAATCTGCATATTTCGTCGAGTCGACGCCTTCCGACCAGCGAATTCGTTAATGCGTGTGGACAAGTGGTATTTTTTTGGTATTGTTGTGGTATTGGAGGAACCGGGATGGCCGAAACGCGCACCGAAGCGCTTCACAAAAATGCCGAGGGGCTGGATATCCAGGCCCCGGACACCGTCCTTTCCTATTTGGCCGATGCGCAGATCGAAGCCGCCAAGGTCGTGCGCCATGCCATTCCATCCATCGCCAGGGCCGCCGAGATCATTGCCGTCAGGCTGAAGAGCGGCGGCAAGCTCGCCTACGCCGCTGCCGGCAGCTCAGGCCTGATGGCGCTGGCCGATGCGCTGGAGCTGCCGGGCACCTTCGGCATTCACCGCGACCGCATCGCTATCCTGATCGCCGGCGGCGACGACGCTTTCCGCACGCTGGCCGGAGGGCCGGAAGACGACACCGAGGAGGCTGCGGCAGCGGTCGCCGGGGCCGGCCTCGGCAAGGGCGACTGCCTGATCGCCATTTCCGCCAGCGGCACGACGCCCTATGCCGTCAAGGCTGTCGAGGAGGCTGCCCGCCGCGGCGCTGCCACCATCGGCATCGCCAACAACAGGGACTCTGCGCTGCTGCGCCAGGCACAAACCGCCATCCTGCTCGAAACGCCGCCGGAACTGATCGCCGGCTCCACGCGCATGGGCGCCGGCACCGCCCAGAAGATCGCGCTCAACATGCTGTCGACGCTGACCGCCATCCATCTCGGCCATGTGCATGACGGCTACATGGTCAATCTCATGGCCGACAACATCAAGCTGCGCGACCGCGCGGCGCGCATCGTCGCCGCCGTCAGCGGGCGCGGCACGGACGAGGCGGCCCGCCTGCTCGAGAAGAGCGGCGGCGCGGTCAAGACCGCCATTCTGCTCGCCGCCGGCGCCGACAGTACCGACGCGGCGCAGAAGATACTGGAAGAGGCTGGCCAGAAGCTGCGGCCGGCCCTTTCCGCGCTGGGGCATGATCCCGAAAAGTGGAAGCCGCTTTTCGGAAAAGATCATGCTCGAACAGAGAAATAGAGCCTGGTTCATCCCGATTTTCATCGGGGTGAAACAGGCTTGCGAGGGGAGCAAAGGGCGCACTGCCTCCGTTCTCATCAAAACCGAACCTGAAAAAGGTCAACAGGGAGACTGAGCATGACAACGAAACTACTGACGGCACTGCTTTTGGGCACCAGCATTCTCGGCTCGGCCGGGGTTGCCTATGCCGACGACGTAACGCTCAACATCGAAAGCTGGCGCGGCGATGACCTTGCCATCTGGAAGGACAAGCTGATCCCGGCTTTCGAAGCCAAGAACCCGGGCATCAAGGTGGTGTTCGCCCCGTCGGCTCCGACCGAATATGATGCCGCGCTCGGCGCCAAGCTCGCCGCCGGCTCGGCGGGCGACCTGATCACCTGCCGCCCGTTCGACAAGTCGCTCGAGCTGTTCAAGAAGGGCAACCTTGCTGATCTCTCGGCGCTGCCCGGCATGGAGAACTTTTCGCCGGTGGCCAAGTCCGCCTGGCAGACCGACGACGGCAAGGCGAGCTTCTGCGTGCCGATGGCCTCGGTCATCCACGGCTTCATCTACAACAAGGACGCCTTCGACAAGCTCGGCATCAAGGTGCCGGAGACCCGCGACGAGTTCTTCGCCGCGCTCGACAAGATCAAGGCCGACGGCACCTACATCCCGATGGCGATGGGCACCAAGGATCTCTGGGAAGCCGCGACCATGGGCTACCAGAACATCGGCCCCAACTACTGGAAGGGCGAGGACGGCCGCGCGGCGCTGATCAAGGGCGATCAGAAGCTGACCGACAAGGACTGGGTCGCGCCGTATGAGGAACTGGCCAAGTGGAAGCCGTATCTCGGCGACGGCTTCGAGGCGCAGACCTATCCGGACAGCCAGAACCTGTTCACGCTCGGTCGCGCCGCCATCTACCCGGCCGGCTCATGGGAAATCGGCCTGTTCAACACCCAGGCGCAGTTCAAGATGGGCGCCTTCCCGCCGCCGGTCGAGAAGGCCGGCGACACCTGCTACATATCGGACCATACCGATATCGGCATGGGCCTGAATGCGGCTTCGAAGAACGCCGATGCAGCCAAGACCTTCCTGTCCTGGGTCGCCTCGCCGGACTTCGCTACCATCTATGCCAACGCGCTGCCGGGCTTCTTCAGCCTGAACTCCGCGCCGGTGAAGATGGAAGACCCGCTGGCGCAGGAATTCGTCTCCTGGCGCGGCAAGTGCAAGTCGACGATCCGCTCGACCTACCAGATCCTGTCGCGCGGCACGCCGAACCTCGAGAACGAGACCTGGGTTGAATCGGCCAACGTCATCAACGGCACCGATACGCCGGAAGCCGCGGCCAAGAAGCTGCAGACCGGTCTCGACAGCTGGTACAAGCCGGCGAAGTAAGAGCTCAGGCAACGGAACTGGCCGGGCGCAGGCCTGGCCGGTTCCGGACTACCTCATTCAGAGTGCGCTTATTCAGATAGCGATTGTCGGCACTGCCTCCCGGCCTTACCCTCTCATCGGGGAAGGCTAGCTGATCAGTCGCAGGCCTTTGTTCTTGCCGCATCGGGCAGGAATGTTCGGGCCGTGCATCGAGGCATCATCTAGATCGATACCCTTTGGAACCGAGAGACGGCGGGGACCGAACTCATGGCCGCAGATATCAGACCGAAAAGACCGTTCCGCTGGCACATCGGCATCTTCCTGGCGCCGGCCGTGCTCGTCTACACGGCGATCATGATCCTGCCGCTCGCCGGCACGCTGCAGCTGTCGCTGTTCCGCAACATCGAGCAGCACCAGGTCTTCGTCGGGCTGGAAAACTTCCGCATGCTGTTCGGCGACCCCAACTGGTCGGTGGGTTTCTGGAACGCGCTGAGGAACAATGTCTGGTTCTTCATCATTCACATGATCGTGCAGAACCCGATCGGCGTCATGCTGGCCGCGCTTCTGTCCAGCCCGAAACTCAGATTCGCGGCTTTCTACCGCACGGCGATCTTCGTGCCGACCATCCTGTCCTTCGTTATCGTCGGTTTCGCCTGGAAGCTGATCCTCGCGCCAATATGGAATGTAATCCCAAGCCTTATCGCGGTTTTCAAGTGCGACATTCCTGCTTGGATTGGCGTTCACATTGGTATATTCGACGTTTCATATTGCGCACCAATCCGGATCCCGCCGCTTCTCGGCAAGGAGGAATACGCGCTAACTACCCTTAGTTTAATCTCAGTCTGGCAGTTTGTCGGCATCCCGATGATGCTGATCTACGCCGCCCTGCTGTCGATCCCCGAAGAGGTGATCGAGGCGGCCGAATGCGATGGCATTACCGGGCTGTCGCAGTTCTGGAAGATCAAGCTGCCGCTGATCCTGCCGTCGATCGGCATCATCTCGA
>NZ_RZTB01000750.1:0-225 GCF_003997735.1 Mesorhizobium sp. M7A.F.Ca.MR.148.00.0.0
TCGCGCTTGGCCAGGCGCTGGCCAAGGCACTGGGCGAGCGGCGCGGCATCATGCGTTATGCCTCGATTGACCTTGCCATGGACGAGACGCTGACGCGCGCCGCGATCGACGTGTCCGGCCGTCCCTTCCTGGTCTGGAACGTTTCCTTCTCGTCGCCGAAGATCGGTACTTTCGACACCGAGCTGGTGCGCGAATTCTTCCAGGCGCTGGCGCAGAATGCCGGCA
>NZ_RZTB01000751.1:0-225 GCF_003997735.1 Mesorhizobium sp. M7A.F.Ca.MR.148.00.0.0
TCGCGCTTGGCCAGGCGCTGGCCAAGGCACTGGGCGAGCGGCGCGGCATCATGCGCTATGCCTCGATCGACCTTGCCATGGACGAGACGCTGACGCGCGCTGCGATCGACGTGTCCGGCCGTCCGTTCCTGGTCTGGAACGTTTCCTTCTCGTCGCCGAAGATCGGCACCTTCGACACCGAGCTGGTGCGCGAATTCTTCCAGGCGCTGGCGCAGAATGCCGGCA
>NZ_RZTB01000752.1:0-225 GCF_003997735.1 Mesorhizobium sp. M7A.F.Ca.MR.148.00.0.0
ACAATGCGGTCGAGGAGAACCGCGAATTGTCGGTCGTCAAGGCGATCCGGGCGGTGCGGGCAGGCTTCTGATCCGGACCCGGTAGATCAGCTCGGGATCAGCCCCTGAGCGCTATTCCCGCCGGCAAGGGATAAGCACCCTTGGTGCCGCGCCAATGGGCGGCTGCAAACCCCAGCACGATCAGCGCAAATCCCTGATGGGTCAGCGCCAAATGCAGCGGCACAT
>NZ_RZTB01000753.1:0-225 GCF_003997735.1 Mesorhizobium sp. M7A.F.Ca.MR.148.00.0.0
TGGACGTCACCGTGCTGCATGTCATGCCGACGCTGATGGAGCGCCAGCTCGATCCCGCGGCCGGCTATCTGCTGCAGCGTGCCGTGGAGCAGCGCGGCATCAAGGTGATCACCAAGGCTAACACACAGGCGATCACAGGCAACGGCAAGGTCGGGCAGGTGGAGCTTGCTGACGGCACCATTATCCCAGCAACGCTTGTGGTGATGGCCGTCGGCATCAGGCCGA
>NZ_RZTB01000754.1:0-224 GCF_003997735.1 Mesorhizobium sp. M7A.F.Ca.MR.148.00.0.0
GCGCCAGTCAATCTGATCCGTCGGCAATGCAATTGCTATTCAGCGATGTCTCCCCCGAGAAATTATCTCCTGGCGAGGATAAACGCGCGATATGACTTATTGAAGCGTCCGCGCCGGCTGACCGGCGTGGTCGCTCGCGATGCCGGCTTCGGCATCCTCGGTGCCAAAAGCACGGTCGAGACCCGTCGCCACCACCGAGACCCTGAAGCGGCCTTCCATGCCTT
>NZ_RZTB01000755.1:0-223 GCF_003997735.1 Mesorhizobium sp. M7A.F.Ca.MR.148.00.0.0
GAGACTGTTTCGAAATTCGCTCTGGCGAGTCATATGGTGGTGGTTTCGAGAACCGGAGCGGAGCGTACTTAAACTACGCGAGCTCAGTTCTACTGCATTGCATTAGAACTAAGGAAGCGCAGAAAACGCCAACAGATGGCCGCCAGAGTAGAATTTCCAGACAGTCTCTACACCATGCCGAGTGCGGCCTTGTACAGATCGAGGATGGTTTCCTCTTCCTGAC
>NZ_RZTB01000756.1:0-223 GCF_003997735.1 Mesorhizobium sp. M7A.F.Ca.MR.148.00.0.0
GGCTGCACCTGGGCGGTGTCGGGATCGGCCGCGGTGGTGAAGGTCAGCGTGATCGTCGCCGCTCCGGTCGAGGTCGAGGTCGCCGTCATGTAGTCGAGATTGTCGATGCCGGTCATGCCTTGCTCGATGACCTTGGTCACCGAATTCTCGACGGTCGACGCATCGGCACCCGGATAGGTGGCGCTGATGTTGACGGTGGTTGGCGCGATCTGCGGATATTGCG
>NZ_RZTB01000757.1:0-223 GCF_003997735.1 Mesorhizobium sp. M7A.F.Ca.MR.148.00.0.0
CGCATCGCGGTGCGCCTTGATCAGCTCGGCGTGGCTGGTCCAAAGCTTCTCGATCGGAAAGTTCGAGCCGAACATCAGATGGTCGGCGCCCAATATGTCGATCGCATTGTCGACGATATAGGCGATCAGAGCCGGGTCGTTGCGGTGGACGAAGGTGCCGAGGCCGGAGAGCTTGGCGTAGAAGTTGGGGGCGGCTGCAAGCGTGCGCAGGCCTGCCTTCCAG
>NZ_RZTB01000758.1:0-223 GCF_003997735.1 Mesorhizobium sp. M7A.F.Ca.MR.148.00.0.0
GTGGCTGCCCGGCCAACATCTCGGTCGGCACGGCCAGGCTCGGCCTGCGCTCGGCACTGCTCACCCGCGTCGGCGACGAGCAGATGGGCCGCTTCATCCGCGAGCAGCTGACGCGTGAGGGCGTCAATGTCTACGGCCTGAAGACCGACAAGGAACGGCTGACCGCGCTGGTGCTGCTGTCGGTCGAGGACGAAGGCGTTTCGCCGATGATCTTCTACCGCTC
>NZ_RZTB01000759.1:0-223 GCF_003997735.1 Mesorhizobium sp. M7A.F.Ca.MR.148.00.0.0
CACGCAGACCGTCGGGTTGATCCAGACGATCACCGTGGGCGCGGCGCGAGTGGATTCAGTGGGCGCGGCGGAAACCCGAAGCGTTGGCGCCGTTCAGACGAATCAGATCGGCGCATCGCGCTCGGTGACAGTGGGGGCCGGACAGACTCACACCATCGGAGCGGCGGACAATTGGACAATCGCCGCCGCGCAGAGCGTGAAAGTCGGGGCGGACCAGAGTTTC
>NZ_RZTB01000075.1:0-28686 GCF_003997735.1 Mesorhizobium sp. M7A.F.Ca.MR.148.00.0.0
ATGAAGGCGCAGCTCAAATATGCCGACCGGCGCGGCTGCCCGGTCGCCATCATCCAGGGCGGTGACGAGCGCGCCAAGGGGGAGCTGCAGATCAAGGACCTGATCGAAGGCGCGCGCATGTCTGCCGAAATCGCCGATAACGCCGAATGGCGCGCCGCCCGCCCGGCACAGGTGACGGTGGCGGAGGGGGAGCTGGTCGTCGAGGTGAGGAAGATATTGGCGGCGCAGGCTGAGGAGAGGGCGCGTGGCAAGTAGAGGCCGCGTTGGCGCCTCTGGTTTGGGACCAGAGGGTCGTGCAGCACTGAGGTCAGCAAGTTGACCTCCCGCACCCCCGCCATCTCCACCGACATCACCAACCTCTTCGCCACGCGCAACACGCACGCCGTCGAGGTCGCCATATTGCAGCCGGCGGACCCCTTCCTCGACATGGCCGGCGAGGATTTGCGCCGCCGCATCTTCCTGACCGAAAGCGAGACCGGCCAGACGCTGTGCCTGCGGCCGGAATTCACCATCCCCGTCTGCCTCGACCACATAAGCTCGCAGGCCGGCACACCCCGCCGATATTCCTATCTCGGCGAGGTGTTTCGACAGCGCCGCGAAGGCGGCAACGAGTTCTTCCAGGCCGGCATCGAGGATCTCGGTGACCGCGATACCGCTGGAGCCGATGCCCGCTCGGTGGCCGATGCGCATGCGCTGCTGTCGCTGGTGCTGCCCGGCCAGGCATTGGCGATCACGCTCGGCGACCAGACTATTTTCGAGGCGGTTCTGGCTGCTCTCGGGCTGCCGCGCGGCTGGCGCATGCGCCTTGCCCGTGCGTTCGGCTCGGCGCCGATGCTTGAGGCGGCTCTCGCCGATCTCGCCAACCCGCCGCGCAACAGCCAGCTCTCCGGTCCAGTCGCCGCCCTCGTCCTCGACGGTGATCTGGACGGTCTTTCCGCCCATATCGCCAGCGGCATGGAAGAGGCGGGCCTGTCGGCGTCCGCCGGACGCGCGCCGTCCGACATTGCCCGGCGGCTGATCGAGAAAGCCGAGTTGCGCAGCGTTCGGTTGTCGAGCGAGGCCTTTTCCGCGCTGAAGGATTTTCTGGCGATCGACGTGCCGCTTGATGGCGCGGCCCAGGCACTGGAGACCTTCGCCACCGGCGCCGGGCTGTCGCTCGATGTCGCGCTGGAAAAGTTCGCTGCCCGCGCCAAGGCGATCGAAGCGCATGGCTTGCCGGCCGAAAAAATCCGCTATGACGCCGCCTTCGGTCGCCCGCTCGATTACTACACCGGCCTAGTTTTCGAAATCGCGGCCGACAATGGCGACAGGCCGCTGGTCGGCGGCGGCCGCTATGACCGGCTGCTGACCTTGCTTGGCGCGAAGACGCCTATCCCCGGCGTCGGCTTTTCGGTCTGGCTCGATCGCATCGAGGCATTGCGGGAGACGGCGCCATGATCACGCTGGCGATCCCGTCGAAAGGCCGACTGAAAGAACAGGCGCTGGAAGTACTGGCCAAAGCCGGCCTCGCCGTCAGCCTGCCCGGCGACGAGCGCAAATACCACGCCCGCGTCGAGGGCCTGGACGATGTCGAAGTGGTGTTCTTGTCGGCTTCCGAAATATCAGGCGAGATCGGCCAGGGCGCCGTCGATCTCGGCATCACCGGCGAGGACCTGGTGCGTGAAAACCTCGCCGACTGGGAGAGCCGCGCCGAAATCGTCGCCCGTCTCGGCTTCGGCAATGCCGATGTCGTGGTGGCTGTGCCGGACATCTGGCTCGATGTCGACACCATGGCCGATCTCGACGACGTCGCCGCCGATTTTCGCCAGCGCCATGGCCGGCGGCTGCGCATCGCCACCAAATACTGGCGGCTGACCCAGCAATTCTTCTCGCAGAAACACGGCATCCAGGTCTATCGCATCGTCGAAAGCCTCGGCGCCACCGAAGGCGCGCCGGCGGCCGGTCTGGCCGATGTCATCGTCGACATCACAACCACCGGCTCGACGCTGCGCGCCAATCATCTCAAGGTGCTGGGCGATGGCCTCGTCCTGCGCTCGCAGGCCTGTCTGGTGGCGTCGAAGAAGACACGGGCGGCGGCCGATGAAGCGGTCCTGCGCGACATCGCGGCGAAGATGGCGGCTGCGGGCGGATAGGAATTATTTCCTTGACTGGTGAGGGCAGCTATGCTACATTTTTGCCCATGGTGCTGATTTGCGCCGGTGACCCGCCGCCCAGGCGGGTTTTTTCGTTTTGGCGCGCTTCGTCAGCCAACGCGAAGCTCCGGAGCATCGTTGACCGGATCGTTGCCCTGCCTCGACCATCGGCGGGATTTCCTCCACTCCGGCAGGCTGATAGGCTCGGCTAATGCATGTCGCCCAAAGTGATCTCGGTTTTGGGAGAACGACATGCATAAAAGCAAGGACCTAGAACGCGTCGCATGATTCTGTTTCAGCGCGACGCACTTAGTCCCGGGAGGAGAGAGCGATGCCGGTCAATCTCGACGAGCTGAAGAACGCCAGCAATTTGCGCGGACCCGGAGCGCGCGCTGGCGGTGTCTTCGTCGCACCCGTCGACAACAGGGCGCATGTCTCTGGAGAACGCAGCGTGCCGCTGCTCGACAAGACCATCCCCGCGCTGTTTTCCGACACCGTCAGCAAATACGGCACGCTCGACGCCGCTGTCTTCGTCGATCAGGACAAGCGTTTCACCTGGAGCGAACTGTCGGACACGGTGGACGCGCTGGCTGCCGGCTTCCTGGCACTGGGGTTGGCAAAGGGCGATCGCGTCGGCATCTGGTCGCCCAACCGCTGGGAATGGCTGGTGACGCAGTTCGCCACCGCCCGCATCGGCCTGATCCTGGTCAACATCAACCCCGCCTATCGGTTGACCGAGCTCGACTATGCGCTGAACAAGGTCGGCTGCAAGGCGCTGGTCACCGCTGCCAAGTTCAAGACGTCAGACTATCTCGACATGATCGAGGCGCTGGCGCCCGAGATCGCCAAGGCCACGCCGGGCAAGCTCAAGGCACAGAAACTGCCGGCGCTGAAGATCGTCATCCGCATGGGCGACGAGAATTCGCCCGGCATGTTCAATTTCGGCGACGTGCTGGCCATGGCCGGGCGTGACGAGCATGACAGCCTCGACCGGATCTCGGAGAAGCTGAAGCCGGGCGAGGCCATCAACATCCAGTTCACCTCAGGCACCACGGGAGCCCCCAAGGGCGCGACGCTGACCCACAACAACATCGTCAACAACGGCAATTTCGTCACTTCGGCGATCAAGCTGACCGTCGACGACCGGCTGTGCATCCCGGTGCCGCTCTATCACTGCTTCGGCATGTCGATGGGCACGATGGGCTGCGTCACGAAGGGCGCCACGATGGTTTTCCCGGGAGAAGGGTTCGACGCCGGCGCCACGCTGAAGGCGGTGGCTCAGGAACGCTGCACCGGGCTCTACGGCGTGCCGACCATGTTCGTCGCCCTGCTGGATCATCCGGATTTTTCCGCCTTCGATCTCTCCAGCCTGCGCACCGGCATCATGGCCGGCTCGCCATGCCCGATCGAGGTGATGAAGAAGGTGGTGTCGCTGATGCATATGGAACAGGTGACCATCGCCTACGGCATGACCGAGACCAGCCCGGTGTCGTTCCAGAGCGGCGTCGACGGCCCCTTGGAAAAGCGCGTCTCGACCGTCGGGCGCATTCACCCCCATGTCGAGGTCAAGGCGGTCGATGCCGATGGCGCTACCGTTGCGGTCGGCATACCGGGTGAGCTTTGCACGCGCGGCTATTCGGTGATGAAGGGTTACTGGGACGACGACGACAAGACCCGCGAGGCGATCGACAGCGACGGCTGGATGCACACCGGCGACCTCGCCACCATAGACGCCGAGGGCTATTGCAACATCGTCGGCCGGGTCAAGGATATGGTTATCCGCGGCGGCGAGAACGTCTATCCCAGGGAGGTCGAGGAATTCCTCTACCGCCATCCAAAGGTCAAGGAGGTGCAGGTGTTCGGCATTCCCGACGCCAAATATGGCGAGGAGCTGTGCGCCTGGATCGTGCTCAAGCCCGGCCAGATCGCCACCGAGCAGGAGGTCAGGAACTTCTGCGCCGGCCAGATCGCCCATTACAAGATCCCCCGCCACATACGCTTCCGCACCGAATTGCCGATGACGGTGACCGGCAAGCCGCAGAAGTTCTTGATGCGCGAGGCGATGGTGGAGGAACTGGGGCTGGTGGCGCAGAAGACGGCGTGAACGGGTGAACGCTTCGATCTGTCGGTGCGCGAATGCAGCCACGGTTCGCAGCAGCGGTCAGGGGCTTGCATGAGCGGTTTCGGACGTTCGGTGACTTCGTATGCAATGCCGCTGGCCGCCTTGGTGATGGCTGTCGCCGTCAGAGCCGGCGGGCTGTCGGCGGACGAAGGTTCGCTGAGCGCCAGGATACTCGTCGGAGCGCTTTCGAGTGCGATTATGTTCACCACCATTTTCGTGGTGCTCGACCACGCCGAGGCGGTGGCTCGGCGTGTAGGAGAGCCCTACGGCACATTGGTGCTGACTTTTGCCGTGACGGCAATCGAGGTGTCGATCATCGTTTCCATGATGCTGCATGGAGAGAACAACCCTACGCTTGCACGTGAGTCTGTCTTTTCAACAGTGATGATTGCATCTACCGGCGTCGTCGGCACGTGTCTTGCGCTTGGCGGCTGGCGTCATCGCAAGCAGGCAATTGTTCGACAAGGGACCAGCGCATATTTGGCGGTTCTGATCGCGCTGACCATCATGACGCTTATTCTGCCAACCTACACACAAGCTACGGGGCCGGGCACATTTTCGGCAGCTCAACTTGGCTTTGTGAGCGTGCTTTCGGTGCTGCTTTATGCAAGTTTTGTGTTCGCGCAGACTGTCCGCCACCGAGAAGACTTTGTCGAAGGGCAGGCCCACGGCGTTTCGCTGCGGACTGCCCCTCACGAAAGCGTCTTTGCCGGCGCATTGCTGCTTTTGATCGGGCTGATTGGCATTGTCATGCTCGCCGAGCAGGTCGCCGCAAGTGTTGAAAATACGCTCGTTGCCTATCAGGTGACACAGGCTGACAGCATTGTGGGGGCATTGATCGCCGGGCTGGTTTTGATGCCGGAGGCCATTTCGGCGGTTCGCGCTTCACTCAACAATGAGCTGCAACGCGGTTTGAACGTCGCGATGGGTTCCGCTTGCGCCACAATCGGTTTGACAATACCGGCGGTCGCAGCCGCCAGCCTGCTGACGGGAAGAGGGTTAACCCTGGGGCTTCCAGCGACTGATACAGTGCTTTTGACTTTAGCGCTGTTCATATGCAACGTGAGTTTTAGTACTGAAAGAACAACATTCTTGACCGGAATGGTCCATCTTGTAGTATTTTTTACTTATGTATTTCTCATATTTATACCGTGAGAGCTTGGTGCAAGCGAAGCGCCAAGGGGGCGGTATCCTTCGTTACCTCAGACCGCGGATTTGAGGTGGTCGATGAAGGCGCGCAGCTTCGGCAGGATCTGGCGTTTGCCGGGATGATAGAGGAAGACGCCCGGTGTCGTGGCGGCGACGCTGTCCAGCACTGATTTGAGTTTTCCCTGGGCGATCGGACCTTCGGCGACAGGTCGAGGCGTCTGCGCCAGCCCAATGCCCTGCATCGCAGCCCCGAGCAATGTCGGGTAGTCGTGCGCGATCAGTGGGCCTGAGACCATCGCTTCAATCGCCCCGTTGCCGTCGGCGAAGGACCAGGGCGCGATGGCGCCGTTCGAGCGGCGCAAGCGCAGGCAGGCGTGGTGACGCAGATCCTCGACATGCTCGGGGCTGCCGTGGCGCTCGAGATAGTCCGGGCTGCCGACGACCACGAACGGAAACGATGGCGTCAGCCGCACCGCGACCATGTCGGGCGCGATGAATTGGCCAAGGCGGATGCCGGCATCGAACCCGCCTTTCGCCAGATCGACCATCTCGTCGCTCGCGGCGATCTCCAGTTCGATCTCGGGATAGGTTCGGCAGAACGACGCGATCATCGGCTCCAGGATCAACGGCACGACGGCGCGGGGTACGGACAGGCGCAGCAGTCCGGTCGGCCGCTGGCCGACATCGCGTGCGGCTTCGCTGGCCATGACGATTTCCTCGAAGGCAGGGCCTGCACGGTCGAGGAACCGCTGGCCAGCCTCGGTCAACCCGACGCTCCGCGTCGTGCGCACGAACAGCGCCACGCCCATGCGGGCTTCCAGCGCGCGCACCGCCTGGCTCACGGCGGATGGCGTTACGCCGAGATCGGCGGCGGCACGGCGGAAGTTGCGGCGCCTGGCGACTGCCAGGAACACCTCGACGCCCTCCAGCGCACCGTGCCGGACTGTGTAGTTCTGCTTCATAGGTTGTTTTGATTATACCGGATAGTCGAATTATGGAAGCGGGCTTAGAGGTAGCCGACTGAAGCAGGGAGGCTTCGTGAACCAGTTGCTGCCAGGAGGCCAAATGTCCACGGAAATGGTGTTCCAAACCCATCTCGTTCTAGGCTACGTCGCGTGGCTGCTTTGCTTCGGCGCATACGGTTTGCCGTGGCTGAGCTCCATGGACCGGGTCGCGGTGCAACGCGTCATTGCCACGCTGCACAGCTTCCGCTTCTTTGGGCTCGTCTTCATCCTGCCGGGTGTCGTTAGCCCCGATCTCCCAGCCGGCTTCGCCGTGTTCGCCGCCTACGGTGACTTTGCAACAGGGCTGCTGGCGATGCTGGCGCTGCTCACGGTGAGGCTGCCTCGGCTCTTCTGGCTGTTCGTCGTCGCCTTCAATCTCGTCGGCACGGTCGAGCTCGTCGTTGACTATTACCACGCCATCCAGGTCGGCCTTCCCGCACATGCGGAGCAGCTGGGTGCCGCCTACGCGATCCCGATCATCTACGTGCCGCTGCTGATGATCACGCACGTCGCCGCATTCTATTTTCTGCTACGTCCTTTGAAGGTCCGGGTGTTGGCGACGACCGGCCCGGCTGTACTTTGACGGTAAGAAGATCCACCAAAGAAAAAGGCGCGGACCTGGCCCGCGCCTTTCTATGTTGCCTTCGAAGCTCAGTCCTTCTCGAAGATGCGCGCCTTGGCGACCACACCGGCAATGGCGCCGCCGATCAGCGGTGCAACGATGAACAGCCAGAGCTGGCCGATCGCGGCAGTTCCCGAAAACAGTGCCGGACCGATCGAGCGGGCCGGGTTGAGCGAGGTGCCGGTCACCGGGATGATGGCGAAGTGCAATCCTGCCAGCGTCAGGCCGATGACCAGTCCGGCGAACGCCGTCGAGTGCTTTTCAGCCGTGACGCCAAGGATCACGGTGACGAAGGTGAAGGTGCCGATCACTTCCCACAGGAATGCCGAGCTGACACCCCATTTCGTCACATCCCAGCCATTGGCGCCGAAGCCGGTGGTGTGTCCGCCAACCTGGCCGGAAACGATGATCCACAACGCCAGCGAAGCAAGGACGCCGCCGATGACCTGCGCGATCCAGTAGGGGATCACGTCCTTGGCCGGCAGCCGGCCGGCAAGGAAGACGCCGAGCGTCACCGCCGGATTGAGATGCGCGCCCGAAATGGGGCCGATCGCATAGGCCGCCGCGATGAGGCCGATGCCGAACGCCAGACCGATGCCTTCCTGGCCGAGCGGCAGCGCGCCGCCGAAGCCGCCCGTCACCACAGAAGCCGTACCGATGAACACCAATAGAAATGTGCCTAGAACTTCCGCCAGATAAGTCTTCATTGCCCTCTCCTCGTGTCGATCCGCCGGTCCACCTTTTGCGCGCCGCGAATCACAACCGGAAGAGTATTCGCAACCAGAAAACTTGGAAAGCAGAGCGGTTGTGCAGGCCGACCTGCTTGTGCGCGCCGGTTGCGCGCTCTAGAGCAGGGCCGGAATAATTTTCTGCGTGACGGAACAAAACCATGCGACTGGGCGGACGACTGGCTGCGGCCATCGAAGTGCTGGAAGACATCGGCCGGCGCCACCGGCCGGTGGCGGACGCGCTGAAGGATTGGGGCCTGTCGCATCGCTTCGCCGGCGGCGGCGACCGTGCGGCGATCGGCAACATCGTCTATGACGCCTTGCGCCACAAGCGTTCCGCCGGCTGGCTGCTGGGGCAGGACACGCCGCGCGCCATCGGCTTCGGCGCGCTGCTGCTCGAATGGCGCCAGACGGCACAATCGCTCAACGAGGCGCTCGATGGCGACAAGTTCGCACCGCCGCTGCTGACCGCCGCCGAGCTTCAGGCCATCGCCGAACGCCGGCTTGACGATGCGCCGGCCGCGGTGCGGGCGGATGTTCCGGACTGGTGCGCGCCGCTTTTCGAGCGAGCCTTTGGCTCGACCTGGGCCGACGAGGGCGCCGCGCTGGCAACGCGCCCGCCGCTCGACCTCAGGGTCAACACCCTGCAGGCCAACCGCGACAAGGTGCTGGCCGAACTGACGGGAACCGGCGCGAAACCCTCGGCAATCGCGCCACACGGCATCCGCATCCCGCCGATCGACGGCGACGGCCGGCACCCGAACGTGCAGGCCGAGCCGGCTTTCCAGAAGGGCTGGTTCGAGGTCCAGGACGAAGGCTCGCAGATCGCGGCCGCCCTTGCCGGGGCCGAAGCCGGCATGCAGGTGCTGGATTTTTGCGCCGGCGCCGGCGGCAAGACGCTGGCACTGTCGGCTTCGATGGAAAATCGCGGCCAGATCTTTGCCCATGATGCCGAAAAAGCACGGCTGGCACCGATCTTCGACCGCATCCGCCGCTCTGAAAACCGCAATGTCCAGATCGTCACCAAGCCGGCCGAACTCGCGCCGCTCGGCAACCACATGGACATCGTGCTGGTCGACGCGCCTTGCACCGGCAGCGGCACCTGGCGGCGCCGTCCCGATGCCAAATGGCGGCTGACGCAAAGGCAGCTCGATGCACGCAAGGGCGAGCAGTCGGCGATCCTCGATGCGGCCAAAGTCTATGTCAAACCAGGCGGCCTGCTGGTCTACATCACCTGCTCGGTGTTTGATGAGGAAAACGGTGAGCAGATCGCGGCCTTTCGGGACCGTAACAGCGGCTTTGTTCCCGTCGACCACCGCCAGCTCTGGGACAGCCGTTTTCCCGGCCATGAGGCAGCCGCACGCATCGGCGCCAGAGGCGACATCTCGCTGTCGCCGGCGCTCAGCGGCACCGATGGGTTTTATCTCTGTGCGTTACGCAGATCGGCCTGAATCCTATTCCTGACGGACGCGTGGCGCCGGCCGGCAGGCCAGGTCGATTGTGCAGTGCAGCAAAAGCATTTGCCTGCCGTCCATGCCTCTGCAATAAGCTTATCCGCGTAAAGGAAGGCAGCGGCAATGGCAGCAAAGATCGTACCCGCCCCGGACTATGAGGATCGCGTCAGGACCTCCTTCGCGCGTCAGAAGGCGATGGCCACGATCGGCGCCGAACTGACGCTGGTGACGCCCGGCATCATCGAGATCGAGATGCCCTATTCGGCGGCATTGACCCAGCAGCACGGCTTCCTCCATGCCGGTGTCATTTCGACGGCGCTGGACTCGGCCTGCGGCTATGCCGCCTTTTCGCTGATGCCGGAAAATTCCGGCGTGCTGACCATCGAGTTCAAGGTCAACCTCCTGGCGCCGGGCAGGGGCGAGCGCTTCCTGTTCCGCGGCTCGGTGACCAAGCCAGGCCGCACCATCATCGTCGCCGACGGCCAGGCCTACGCCTTTGCCGCCGACGGCGAGGCCAAGCTGATCGCCACCATGACCGGCACCATGATGACGGTGGTTGGCCGCGATGGGATTGAAGGGTGAGTGGCCGGTTCGCCGCAGGCGAATTCATCGTGCCGGTGGCACGATGAAAGGCCACGAACGCCGGGAGCTGCCGGAGGCAGCGGGTCCCGGCGAGCGGCGGTGCAGATAAGCAGATGATCGGGCGGAGAGGAATAAATCATCATGGCCGATAAAATCTACCGCCTGTCGGGCAAGGACGTCCTCTTCGTTATGGCGGCGCAGGCCGAATACGGCCCGCACCTCAAGCAGCTGTTCACGCCGCTGATGACCGGTGTCGGTCCGGTCGAGGCCGGCGTCAGGCTGGGTGCTGAACTCTCCTGGCTGAAATCGCAAAAAGCACTGCCGGATCTCGTTGTTTCGCTCGGTTCAGCCGGCAGTCGGACGCTGCAGCAGACGGAAATCTACCAGGCGGTTTCGGTCAGCTACCGTGACATCGACGCTTCGCCGCTCGGCTTCGAGAAGGGCGCCACCCCCTTCCTCGACCTGCCGGTAACCGTGCCATTGCCCTTCAAGATACCGGACATCAAGCAGGCGACCCTGTCGACCGGCGGCGCGATCATCACTGGCGCGGCGTATGATGCTGTTGCCGCCGACATGGTCGACATGGAGACCTTCGCCTGCCTGCGCGCCTGCCAGCTGTTCGACATTCCGCTGATCGGTCTGCGCGGCATTTCCGACGGGGCGGCGGATCTCAGGCATGTCGGCGACTGGACCGAATATCTTGAAGTCATCGACGAGAAGCTGGCGGACGCCGTCATGCGGCTCGAACAGGCGATCGGCGACGGCGGCCTCCGGACGGAACCACCCCATGAAGATGCCGGACCAGCCTGAAAGTCGGGCTACGCAACCCATTGCGTCGACTCGTTTCTTTCTCTAAACGCTCGCCATGAAAACAGCCAATCATCCCGACACCGTCCTGATTGTCGATTTCGGCAGCCAGTTCACCCAGCTCATCGCCCGCCGCATCCGCGAGGCCGGCGTGTTTTCCGAGATCGTGCCGTTCCAGTCGGCCGAAGCGGCATTCAAGCGTATCAATCCGAAGGCCGTCATTCTGTCCGGCGGTCCGGCTTCGACCGGCGATATCGGCAGCCCGCGCGCGCCGCAGATCGTCTTCGATTCCGGCGTGCCGGTGCTTGGCATCTGTTACGGCCAGATGGCCATGTGCGTGCAGATGGGCGGCGTCGCCGAAAGCTCCGACCATCGCGAGTTCGGCCGCGCCTTCGTCGAGATCCAAAAGGACAGCCCGCTGTTCGAGGGCCTGTGGGCACCCGGCCAGCGCCACCAGGTGTGGATGAGCCATGGCGACCGCGTCATCTCCTTGCCCATGGGCTTCGAAGTGTTCGGCAAGTCCGAGGGCTCGCCCTTCGCCATCTTCGGCAACATCGAGCGCAAGATGTACGGCATCATGTTCCATCCCGAGGTGGTGCATACGCCCGACGGCGCCCGGCTGCTCAGGAATTTCGTCCACAACATCGCCGGCATCGAGGGCGACTGGACCATGCGCGCCTACCGCGAGCACGCGGTCGAGACGATCCGCAAGCAGGTCGGCAAGGGCAAGGTCATCTGCGCGCTGTCGGGCGGCGTCGATTCTTCTGTCGCGGCGCTGTTGATCCACGAGGCGGTCGGCGACCAGCTGACCTGCATCCTTGTCGACCACGGCCTGATGCGCAAGGACGAGGCCGCCGGCGTGGTGGCGATGTTCCGCGAGCACTACAATTTGCCGCTCATTCTGGTGAACGCTTCGGACCGTTTCATCGACGCCCTCGAGGGCGAGTCGGACCCGGAAAAAAAACGCAAGACCATCGGCCGGCTGTTCATCGAGGTGTTCGAGGAAGAGGCCAAGAAACTCGGCGGCGCCGAATTCCTGGCGCAGGGCACGCTCTATCCCGACGTCATTGAAAGCGTCTCCTTCACCGGCGGCCCGTCGGTGACGATCAAGTCGCACCACAATGTCGGCGGCCTGCCCGCGCGCATGAACATGCAGCTGGTCGAGCCGCTGCGCGAACTGTTCAAGGACGAGGTGAGGGCGCTCGGCAAGGAGCTCGGCCTGCCCGAAAGCTTTATCGGCCGCCATCCATTCCCCGGCCCAGGCCTCGCCATCCGCTGCCCAGGCGGGATCACCCGCGAAAAGCTGGAGATCCTGCGCGAGGCCGATGCCATCTATCTCGACGAGATCCGCAAGGCCGGCCTCTACGACGCCATCTGGCAGGCCTTTGCCGTGCTGCTGCCGGTGCAGACGGTCGGCGTGATGGGCGACGGCCGCACCTACGAGTTCGTCTGCGCGCTGCGTGCCGTCACCTCGGTCGACGGCATGACGGCGGATTTCTACCACTACGACATGGCCTTCCTCGGCGCCGCCGCCACCCGCATCATCAACGAAGTCCGCGGCATCAACCGTGTCGTCTACGACGTGACGTCGAAGCCGCCGGGAACAATCGAGTGGGAGTGAGGGTACAAACGGCGGCAATAGCGTAGTTTCGGCGGCGAATTTCGCCGTCGCGCAATGTTGTTGCAGTCCGTACCTTACTCCGTAGAGCTGGCGTTCTCCGTTTCTGCCTCGGTGGTTCGATCTGCGCCCAGTTTCCGCATGATGTAAAATCGCTTTAGAGGGCGGGAGTGCTCTAGCTGTTTAGTCCCGGCATTTGCTGGAGCGGATCGAGTTTGAAGCGTTCCGGTTGTGATGCCCACGCCTTGCAGATGAACTCGTAGGGCGTAAGGCCTTTGAGGGTCTTGAGCCTGCGACCGAAGTTGTAGGCCGAGATGAAGTCGGCAAGGTGCTGGCGGAGTTGGTCGTGGCTCTCGTAATAGAAACGCCTGACGGTTGCATCCTTGATAGTCCGGTTCATCCTCTCGACCTGGCCGTTGGTCCACGGATGCCTTGCCTTGGTCGTTCGGTGTTCGATGTCGTTCGTGGCGCAAGCGTATTCGAAGGCATGGGCCCAGAAGCGTTCGCCGTTTGCGATGGCCTCCTTGATCAATGGCACGGCCGAACCGCCGGCGCCGGGCGTCGTGAACTGGATACCGTTGTCGGTGAGGACAGTGTGGACCTTGTAGGGCACGGCCGCGATCAGGCGCAGTAGGAAGTCTCTCGATATGGCGGTGGTGGCCTTCTCATGCAGTTCGACGAAGGCGAATTTCGAGGTGCGGTCGATAGCGACGAACATGTGCAGCTTGCCCTGTTCTGTGCGCACCTCGGCGACGTCGATGTGGAAGTAGCCGATCGGATAGCTCTTGAACTTCTTCTTCGCCGGCTTGTCGCCTTCTACGTCCGGCAGGCGGCTGATGCCGTGGCGCTGCAGGCAGCGATGCAGTGATGAGCGCGTCAGGTGTGGGATCGTCGGTTGTAAGGCATAGAGGCAGTCATCGAGTGGCAACAGAGTGTAGCGCCGGAAGGCGACTATGACGGCCTCCTCCTCGGGCAAGAGCACTGTCGATCTAGGCTCTCTCGGACCGGTCGGCAAATCTGCCACCGAGGTCCGTTCCCGCCATTTGGCAACAGTCTTTTGGTTGATCCCGTAGCGCTTCGCCAGCGCCCTCAGGCTCTCTTTGCTGTATCGCTCGACGGACCGCCTCTGTCGTCGTGGCGCTCCCATGAAGAACCTGGCCCATAGCGCATCCCTTGATTCGGAGGACAGGGGATGCCCATCAAAATCTGGGATCAAACATCTAGTCCCTCATCGCTCACGCCTCGACGTAGAATACCAACTGGGGCACGTATATCGGTCTGGTTGACCATGCTGCTTCAAAGCCTTGCTGCCGAGCAGCGTAGCGCCTCATATCAGCCGTTGCGCGATACTGTGCGCCGCCTGGAAGCAGACATCGTCCCGAGATTCGGGATGTTCGGAATTTTCAGGCCACGTCCCGCCGAACTGGCTTGCCGCCATCAGCCGCGAACACCGCGCTCGCCTCGCTGACGATAGAGACATGATCTCTGGCGGCCTTGCCCGCAGCAGCGCCGTCTCCGCGCATGATTGCGGTGACGATTAGCTCGTGTTCCTGCCAGGATTTGGCCAACCGTCCGGGCAGCATGAACTGAGCGCGCCGGAAGGGTGCCAACCGGCTGCGGGTCATCACGGTGAGATCGTGGATATGCGGGTTGTGGGCACCACGATAGAGCCGGGTGTGGAACTCGGTATTGAAATACTCGTAGTCCTCCTCGGCGCCCAGTTGCACCATCCGCGCCGAAGCCTGATGCTCGATCTCGAGCGAGCGGCGCTCGGCACTGGTCATGCGCTCGGCCGAGAAGCGCGCGCAGATCGCCTCCAGTTCGGCCATGCTCTCGAACATCGAGGCGAGATGCTCTTGCGTCACGACAGCCACGATAGCACCCCGGTTGGGCCGCCTTTCGACCAGCCCCATGGCGCTGAGGTGGCCGAGCGCCTCCCTGACCGGGGTGCGTGATACGTCGAAGCGGGCGGCGAGGGAGGTCTCGTCGAGCTTTTCGCCGGGGCGCAGGTAGCCGGTGACGATCCGGTCCCCGATCGCCCTCACCATCTGATCCACGGTCTTGCCCGACCTGATCAAGTTGCGCTTCCCCGACAAATCTCCTCCGCCCCGTCTTCTTGTGGAGGGTCGACGCAGCGGCAATCGACTCAACATACCCCTGTATGCCTCTATTTTAATCTGCCTGTCAAATTGGCTGTTTTCAAGGCAAGAAGTGCATGCAATTGCCCACTACATAAGCATTGTCTTTTAAAGGTACGATTGATTCCATTCATTAATTTCGCCAAAGAAACTGGCATGGCGATTGCATGCACTTTGTTGACGGCATGTTAACCGGCCCGGAAAGGGTCCTACAGGGGAGCATTCACAATGACCGCGAGATTCACGCTTAACCGCCGCGAGCTACTCAAGACCTCCGCCGCTGGAGCCGCACTCGGGCTTGCGTCCGCTGCCTTCCCCATCAGCAGGGCCTTTGCCGCTGCCGCCACCGTCGGCTTCATCTATGTCGGGCCGAAGGACGACTACGGCTACAACCAGGCGCATGCCGAAGGGGCGGCGGCGTTGAAGGGTATCGAGGGCATCTCCATCGTCGAGGAGG
Source organism: Mesorhizobium sp. M7A.F.Ca.MR.148.00.0.0 (assembly GCF_003997735.1). Taxonomy (NCBI): domain Bacteria; kingdom Pseudomonadati; phylum Pseudomonadota; class Alphaproteobacteria; order Hyphomicrobiales; family Phyllobacteriaceae; genus Mesorhizobium; species Mesorhizobium sp. M7A.F.Ca.MR.148.00.0.0. The sequence goes on from NZ_RZTB01000075.1 coordinate 14,814, forward strand.
AGAACGTGCCGGAGACGGTCGACGTCCAGAAGACGATGGAATCGATGATCAATCTCGACGGCGCCTCGCTGATCTTCCCGACCTCGTTCGGCTATTTCGACCCCCACATGCTGGCCATGTGCACGAAATTCCCCGACGTGCAGTTCCGCCATTGCGGTGGCATGTGGGACAAGGCCAAGCACCCGATGAATGCCGGCTCCTATTTCGGCTATATCGGCATGGGCCAGTATCTCAACGGCGTTGTCGCCGGCCACACCTCCAAGACGAAGAAGCTCGGCTTCGTCGCCGCCAAGCCGATCCCGCAGGTGCTGCTCAACATCAATTCCTTCCTGCTCGGCGCGCGCTCGGTTGATCCGACCATCACTTGCCAGGTCATTTTCACCGGCGAATGGTCGCTGGCGGTCAAGGAAGCGGAAGCCACCAACGCACTGGTCGACCAGGGCGCCGACGTTATTAGCTGCCATGTCGATAGCCCGAAAGTGGTGGTCGAGACGACCGCCGGCCGTGGGGCCTTCGTGTGCGGCTATCACGCCAACCAGAGCCCGCTGGCGCCGGAAAAATACCTCACCGGGGCCGAGTGGAACTGGGCCAAGGTCTACAAGATGTTCGTCGACGACCTCATCGCCGGCACGCCACTGCCCAACTTCACGCGCGGTGGCCTGGCCGACGGCTTCGTCAAGATGAGCCCGCTCGGTCCCGCCGTCGGCGAGCCGGCGCGCAAGCAGTTCGACGCCACGCTGGCCGAAATGATGAACGGCGGCTTCGCCGTCATCAAGGGACCGCTGAAGAGCAACAAGGGGGCTGTCGTCGCCACCGCGAGCCAAGCATTCCCGGAGACCGCGATCGAGCTCGAAAGCATGGATTATCTGGTCGAGGGCGTCGTCGGTTCGACCGCCTGATCTGAGGGGGTGGGGCGATGACGGACACGATGACAGGGGCCGGCATGCCGGCACTCTTCAGCGCCAAGGCCTATTCGGCGGCGGTGGAATGGATTGCGCGGCGGGCGGAGGCTTTGGTCATTCCGCTCGCGGCGCTGATCGTCGGCATGGCGCTGTTCAGCCTGTTCATTGTGCTCGTCGGCAAGTCGCCGATCCTGCTCTACGAGACCATGTGGCGCGGCGGCTTCGGCTCCTGGTTCTCGGTCCAGAACTCGCTGTCGCGCGCCGCTCCCCTGCTGCTGGCCGCGCTCTGCGTGGCCCTGCCGGCCCGGCTCGGCCTCGTCGTCATCGGCGGCGAGGGTGCAATCGTGCTCGGCGGCGTCGCCGCTGCGGCAGCCGGCACTGCGCTCAGCGGCGGGCCATCGTCAATCGTCATTCTTGCCATGGGCGTGGCGGGCATGGCCGCCGGCGGCATCTGGATCGGTGCCGTCGGCGCGCTGCGCCATTACCGGGCCGTCAACGAAACCATTTCCAGCCTGCTGATGGCCTACATCGCCATCGCGCTGATGAACCAGCTGGTGGAAGGGCCGTTGCGCGACCCGGCCTCGCTCAACAAGCCGTCAACGCAGCCGCTGGCGGACATCTACCGCATCGGCAACATTCCGGGCATGGACGTGCATTGGGGGCTGGTTGTCGGTGTCGTCGCCTGCATCCTCTCCTGGTTGCTCATCGAAAAGACCCGCTGGGGTTTTGCCGCGCGCATCGCCGGCGGCAATGTGCGGGCAGCACAGGTACAGGGGCTGGCCGTCGGGCCGCTGATCGTCGGCTTCACCGCGCTCGCTGGCGGCTTTGCCGGGCTTGCCGGCATGCTGGAGGTCGCCGCCGTGCAGGGGAGCGCCAACGCCTCGCTTTCCGCCGGCTATGGTTACACCGGCATCCTTGTCGCCTTCCTGGCCCGCCACAATCCGCTGGCCATCATTCCGTTCGCCATCCTGCTTGGCGGCATCGACGCCTCGGGCGGGCTGATACAGCGCCGCATGGACCTGCCCGACGCCACGGTGGTGGTGCTGCAAGGCATGATCTTCATCGTCATCCTGTTCAGCGAAACCCTCTACGGCCGCTTCAAGGCCTTCAATCCCGATCTTTGGAAAAGACCCGATCTCGTGAAGGGAGCCGCCTGATGGACGCGACCGAGATCGGCCTCTGGGGCGTGCCGCTGGCCGTGCTCGGCGGCGCCATCCGCGTGTCGACGCCCTTCTTCTTCGTCTCGCTGGGCGAGGCGATCACCGAGCGTTCGGGTCGCATCAATCTGGGGCTCGAAGGCACGCTGGTCTTCGGTGCGATGACCGCCTATGCGGTGGCGGTGATGACGGGCTCGCCATGGCTCGGCCTCATCGCCGCCGCCTTCGCCGGCCTGTGCTTCGGCCTGTTCCATGGCTGGATCTGCAGATTCCCGAAAGTCAACGACATCGCCGTCGGCATCGCGCTGATGCTGTTCGGCTCGGGTCTCGCCTTCTTCTTCGGCAAGCCGTTTATCAAGCCGAAGGCGCCCAATCTGCCGGCCATTCCCTTCGGCGGCTGGTCCGACATTCCGCAGGTGCAAGCCGCACTCGACGTCAACGTGCTGTTCCTGATCGGCGCGGTGCTGTCGGTCATCCTGTGGTGGGCGTTCCGCAACACCCGCGCCGGCCTCATCGTGCGCGTCGTCGGCGACAGTTCGGACGCGGCACGCGCCATGGGCCTCAACCCCGATACGGTGCGGCTGCTCGCCACCGGTGTCGGTGGCGCGCTGGCCGGCATTGGCGGCGCCTACCTGTCGCTCTACTATCCCGGCAGCTGGACCGAACGCATCTCGTCGGGCCAGGGCCTGATGGCGGTGGCGCTGGTCATCTTCGCGCGCTGGAACCCGCTCGGCTGCTTTGCTGCAGCGCTTTTGTTCGGCGGGGCGGGAGCTCTCGGCCCGGCGCTTCAATCGGTCGGCGTCACGCAGGGCTACTACATGTTCTACGCCGCTCCCTACATCCTCACCCTCATCATCATGATCGCCACCTCGTCGCCGACACGAACGCTTGCGGGCGCGCCGGGCGAATTGTCGATCACCAAATGACTGGAGTTTTGCCGATGAACGCCAGAGCCGAAGTCACTCAGCATACGATCGACGCCGAGCCTTATCCTTGGCCCTACAATGGCGACCTGCGGCCCGACAACACGGCGCTGATCATCATCGACATGCAGACCGATTTCTGCGGGCCGGGCGGCTATGTCGACCATATGGGCTACGATCTGTCGCTGGTGCGCGCACCGATCGAGCCGATCAAGTTGGTGCTGTCGACGATGCGAGCCAAGGGCTACACCATCATCCACACGCGCGAGGGGCACAGGCCCGATCTCGCCGACCTGCCGGCCAACAAGCGCTGGCGCTCGCGCCGCATCAATGCCGGCATCGGCGACCCTGGCCCGTGCGGGCGCATCCTGGTGCGCGGCGAGCCGGGCTGGGACATCATCCCCGACCTTTACCCGACCGAGGGCGAGCCGATCATCGATAAGCCCGGCAAGGGCTCGTTCTGCGCCACCGACCTGGAGCTCATCCTCAATCAGCGCGGCATCGAGAACATCGTGCTGACCGGCATCACCACGGATGTCTGCGTGCACACCACTATGCGCGAGGCCAACGACCGCGGCTATGAATGCATGATGCTGGAGGATTGCTGCGGGGCGACCGACTACGACAACCATCTGGCGGCGATCAAGATGATCAAGATGCAGGGCGGCGTCTTCGGCACGGTGTCGAATTCCAAGGCGCTTGTCGCGCAGTTGCCATGAGGAGGCCGCGATGAATGACAGGAAAGCGGTCGGCGTCGAGACCATCGGCATGACCATGCGCTTCGGCGCCTTCACGGCGCTGGATGCCGTGTCGGTGAAGGTGCCGGCGGGCTCCTTCCACGCGCTGCTCGGCGAGAACGGCGCCGGCAAGTCGACGCTGGTCAAATGCATGATGGGTTTTTATCACCCGACATCAGGCGACCTGCTGGTCGATGGCCGCGAGGTGGCGATCGCTAGTCCGCGCGACGCCTCGGCGCTCGGGCTCGGTATGGTCTATCAGCATTTTACGCTGGTGCCGTCGCTGACCGGTGCGGAAAACCTCGTCATCTCGCGCGAGAAGGTTCCGGGCATTATCGATTGGCGTAGGGAACGAGCCGACCTTGCCGTGTTCATGGAGCGCATGCCGTTCAAGCTGCCGCTCGACGTTAAGGTGGCGGAACTCGCCGCCGGCGAAAAGCAGAAGCTCGAAATCATCAAGCAGCTCTATCTTGGCCGCAGCTTTCTAGTGCTGGACGAGCCAACCTCGGTGCTGACGCCCGGTGAGGCGCAGGAGGTGCTGGGGCTGGTGCGCGACATGACCAAGGCCGGCGACCTCACCGTGCTGATGATTTCGCACAAATTCCATGAGGTCACCGCCTTCGCCGACGATGTCAGCGTGCTGCGCAAGGGCAGGCTGACGGGAACCGGCCGCGTCGCCGACCTCGACCACAAGGCGATGGCGGCGATGATGATCGGCGACCAGCCGATCGCCGCGCTCGACAGTCGCGCGGCGCCGAAACCCGATGCCGAGATCGTGCTCAAGGTCAAATCGCTGAAGGCGCCGGACCGCACCGGGCTGAAGTCGATCCGCATCGAGAATCTCGGCGTGCGTTCGGGCGAGATCGTCGGCATCGCCGGCATTTCCGGCAATGGCCAGAAGGAATTCCTCGAGGTCCTGGCCGGCCAGCGGCCGCGCGACGGTGGCGAGGTGCTGGTACGCGGCTCCGCCTATGCGGCGACGCGGGCCGAGGCGCGCGCGCTCAATGTGCGGCTCATCCCGGAAGAGCCGCTGAAGAATGCCTGCGCGCCAAAAATGACGGTGGCCGAGAACATCTCCTTCCGCACCTTCGACATCGACGGCAACGGCAGGCCGGTGAACTGGATCAGCGCCAGCGCCATACGCGCGTTCAGCGCCAAGCTGGTCGAGCAGTTCAAGGTCAAGACCGCCTCGCTATCCTCGCCCATCGCCTCGCTGTCGGGCGGCAATGTGCAGCGCGCCGTGCTGGCGCGCGAACTGACCGGCGAGGTCGACCTGCTGATCGTCTCCAACCCGTGCTTCGGCCTCGACTTCTCGGCGGTGGCCGAAATCCGCGCCCGCATCATGAAGGCGCGCAATGCGGGTGCGGCAGTGCTGCTGATGTCGGAGGACCTCGACGAGCTTTTGGAACTGTCCGACCGCATTTTCGTCATGTCGGACGGCGCGCTGGTCTACGAGACGCCGATCGCGCAAGTGAGCGTGCAGACCATCGGCGAGCATATGGCGGGACATCACTGATGGCGGAGATTGATGCGCAGCCGTTCGCCTTCTCCTTCAAGCCGCAGACGATGGCGCTGGTCGTCATCGACATGCAGCGCGATTTCGCCGAGCCCGGCGGCTTCGGCGCCAGCCTTGGCAACGACGTCAGCCGGGTGGCCGCGATCGTGCCGACGGTGAAGAAACTGATCGAAGGTTTTCGCGCCGCCGGCCTGCCGGTGATCCACACCATGGAGTGCCACCGCGCCGACCTGTCGGACCTGCCGCCGGCCAAGCGCAATCGCGGCAATCCGGCGATCCGCATCGGCGATGTCGGGCCGATGGGCCGCGTGCTGATCGTCGGCGAGCCGGGCACCGCAATCCTCGACGAGCTTGCGCCGCTGCCGGGCGAGATCGTCATCGAAAAGCCCGGCAAGGGCGCCTTCTACGCGACCAGCTTCGGTGGCGAGCTGAAGCGGCTCGGCGCACAGCAGCTGGTTTTCGCCGGCGTCACCACCGAGGTCTGCGTGCAGACGACGATGCGCGAGGCCAATGATCGCGGCTATGAGTGCCTGCTCGCCGAAGACGCGACGGAAAGCTATTTTCCCGAATTCAAGGCGGCGGCACTAGCCATGATCCGGGCGCAGAGCGCCATCGTCGGCTGGACGGCAACGACCGACCAGGTGCTCGAGGGAATTGCCAATGCCTAATTTTGCCTTTGCCGGCCTGCTCGACGGCGGCTGGCGCGATCTCGCGTTCGAATATTTCCGCGACGGCATCAGCGTGCACTGGCTGCTGAAGGGCGGGCCGGTCGAGCCGTCGGTCGCGATCCTGAAATACCGGTCCGGCGCCAGCGTGCCGCGACACCGACATGTCGGGCTGGAAACCATCGTCGTGCTGGAAGGCACCCAGAGCGACGAGAACGGCGACTATCCCGCCGGCAGCGTCATCCTGAACCCGGTCGGCACCGAGCATTCGGTGTGGACGAAGGACGGTTGCGTCGTGCTGATCCAGTGGGACCTGCCGGTGATCATTCTGGAGGAGACGAAATGAGCGATATCCATTTCGACATAGCGAGCCTTCACGCAGCCTATCGGGGAGGCCTCGCCGTTGGCGATGTGATCGCGACGATCTTTACCCGCATCGAAGCGGCCGACGACCCGGGCATCTTCATCCATCTCGCCGCCAAGGCGGATTTCCTAGCCCAGGCCGCGGCACTCGGTCCGTTCGACCCGGCGACAAAGCCGCTCTGGGGCATTCCCTTCGCCGTCAAGGACAACATCGACGTCGCCGGCATGCCCACGACGGCCGCCTGCGCCGAATACACCTATTGGCCCGAGAAAGACGCCACCGTTGTGACGCGGCTGAAAGCGGCCGGTGCGCTGGTCGTCGGCAAGACCAATCTCGACCAATTCGCCACCGGCCTCGTCGGCGTGCGCACGCCCTGGCCGATCCCGCGCAATGCCATCGACGAGGCGCTTGTGCCAGGCGGCTCCTCCTCGGGGTCGGCGGTGGCGACGGCGCGCGGCATCGTCTCCTTCGCGCTTGGCACCGACACCGCCGGCTCCGGCCGCATTCCGGCCGGCCTCAACAACATCGTCGGGCTGAAGCCGACGGTCGGCGCGTTGTCGGCCGCCGGCGTCGTGCCGGCCTGCCGCACGCTCGATTGCGTCTCGGTGTTCGCGCTGACCGTCGATGATGCGTATAGGGTGTTCTCCGTTGCCGCCGCGCGCGACGCTGCCGATCCTTATTCGCGTGACATCGCCGTCCAGCCGCTCGCCGCGCGCCAACCGGTGCTGACCGTCGGCGTGCCTGTAAAAGCGGAGCTCAAATTCTTCGGCGATACGGCCATGCAGACTGGTTTCGAAGCTTCGCTTGCCATTCTGTCGCGGCTTGGCTGCCGGCTGGTCGAAATCCCCTTCGGCGATTTCTACGCCACCGCCAACCTACTCTATGAGGGTGCCTGGGTGGCCGAGCGCTATGCGGCGATCCGCGATTTCATGGAAGCCAACGAAGCCGCCTTGCATCCGGTGACGCGCAAGATCATCGGCGGCGCCAGTAACCTGTCGGCGGCAGACGCCTTCCGCGGCCTCTACGCCTTGCAGGCCTACAAGGCGAAGCTCGCCCCGGTCATCGCCTCGGTCGACCTGTTCTGCGTGCCGACCGCCCCAACGCACTATACCACTGCTACCGTGCTCACCGATCCCGTCGAGACCAACAGCCGGCTCGGCACCTACACCAATTTCGTCAATCTTCTGGACATGTGCGGCATCGCCGTGCCGACCGGCAAGCGCGACGACGGGCTGCCGATGAGCGTGACGCTGCTTGCGGCCGCCGGAGCGGACGGCCTTGTAGCATCCGTCGCGCGCGATCTCCATGCCGCGAGCAGTCTCACCCTCGGCGCGACTGGCTGGCGGCAGCCGAGCGCGCAGCCTGTCGGCGCATCAGTCGAAGATGGCACTATCGAGTTGGTGGTGGTCGGCGCTCACCTCTCGGGAATGCCGCTCAATGGCCATCTCAAGGAGGCTGGTGCCCGGTTCTGCCGGGCAATGAGGACGGCATCTTCATACAAGCTATATGAGCTCGCGGGCCAGACCACGCCCAAGCCGGGACTGGTCCGTGTTGAAAACGGCGGCACTGCGATCGAGGTAGAGGTTTGGCGGCTACCTGCCGACGCATTCGGCCACTTTGTGGCCGACATCCCGTCTCCCTTGGGCATTGGCAATATAGAGCTTGATGATGGCAGCACCGCCAAAGGTTTTCTAGTGGAATCCGTGGGCTTGCTAGGCGCTTTTGATATCTCGTCATTTGGGGGCTGGCGCCGCTTTCTGTCAGATCGTTCCCGCTTGAACACTTCGTCAACGGAATATGCGGAGGCAAGAGCAGGTGGCGACACCGCCCGCGGCGGTTAAACTTGTGATATCCTTGATCGCGAAGCCGGAAGCTGCCGTTTCGCTATCGGCCCCGCTTCTGCCTTCACCTCTCGTTTCTCGAGTGCCCAATCAAAACCGAGGAGTAACACGATGGGTTACTCGATTTGATCCCGCCACACACGGTCGCGCACCATGGAATATCGGAAAGACCGGTAGGACGAAGCGGCTAGCTCTGCCCGCGAAGATTCTTCGTCCCGTTTCGGCGATCAATCCCGGCGTGGGTCGTAAGGCTTGGCGGCCCGTTGAGCGACGCGCTCGCGGTACCTCGCGTCGGTTCCACTTCGGTTTTCCGGCTTGGTAAGCGTTTCGACAGGCTTCCCGAGGACGACCAGCAGGGTGTCCCATTCTTCCTGGCCGAGCGTCTTGTAGCGGTACTTCAGACCCGGCGAAGCCAAGAGCTGCTCGATCTCAGGCCGCGCGAAAGAGGCCGCAGGGCCAATGCGGCGAAAGCCGCTTCGCACGGCATCGGTAGCCGCGGTCAGGTCGCTGAAACCAAACTTGCCCGGATCGTAGACGGAGTACTCGCGCAGCAGCCGCAACAGGTCGGGCACGGCATCGACGCCGCGGTCCCCCTGGCGCTTGATCAGGCCGGTGGCAAAGCGGCTGACCTCCGGATCTGCGAGAATCGCGCGCTCTTCGGGCAGAGGATCAGTGTATGCACCCACAGGGAGGCCGGCCAGGGCATTGATCCAGTGGCGCGCCTCCTTCTTGTCGGTGGCCGCGAGGTAGCGGCGGGCGGCGAGCCGCCGCAGATCGGCGGAGTCGCCATCGACCTGTTTGATGATCGCCCACAGCCCGTCTGGGGATCGCACCCGTGGGTCCTCCAAGACGCGAACCAGCAGGCGCCGGTCGCTTTCGCCGAGCGGCTGGTCGTTCGCGCGGAACGAGTCCATCCATTGATTGGCGAGCGCGAACACGGGACCGCTCACCGGCTTACGCGGATCGTCGAGCGCTCTGGCAAGTTCCTCGCGCGTTCTCGCTTTCGCCGCTTCCATATTCACGCCGCGCGAAACGCTGGTGTGGTCGAGCAGCAGCCGGTTGACCGGAACCTCGGCGTACATCCTTCCGTCACCGAGCCGCAGACGCGCCCAACCGAACCGGAAGTTCTCGATCCCGCCCGAAGTCCCGATCAGCAACGGCGCCGCCGGGGCAAAGATCGACAGGATCGACTGCCGCAGCAGCACCTGTTCACCGGCGTCGGTGATGGTGAGCGCCTTGCGGTGGGGTGCGGAGGGTTCGAGCGACCAATCCACCCGTCCCGATCGGGGCTTGGAGTCGAGCGCGGCAGGGCCGTGCTCGATAGCGATGGTGAAGCCGGGTTCGGGGGCGTCGTCGCTTTGCAGCAGCGCCTTGCCCTCTGACATCATCAGGTTCCATTCGGCTTCCAGCGCGCGCTGAGGGGCGAGCGGATCGGAGGCATCGTAGCGGCGCTCTTCCAGCAGGCCATGCCCGATGACGGTGCTTCGTTTGCCGGGCGTCGAGTCCGGCACGACGCGATAGGTATAGGATTGACCGCGAAGGGTCTGGACGCGGACCGAAGTTACGCCCGGGGTCTTGAGCAAGGCAGCGCACAATGCATCGCAACGGCCCTCGAACGGGCGGGCGAGGAGAATATCGCCCTTGAGCGCAATCGGTGCGTTCGACTGAATGTCCGGCTCCTCCAGGCTGGCCAGCATGCCCCTCGCCCAGGTGAGGCCTGGCTGGGGGATGGTCCAAAACAGTGCCAGCGTCGCGGCGCCCGACATGACGTTCAGAGGAACGCCTGAAAGGAAACTTCCGAGCAGCAAGCAGAACAGCGCGAAAGCGATGCCATACATGAAGGCCGTTGGCATCGACCCGAGGATGAGCCCCGGGATGATCAGGAAACTGCCGATGATGACCAGCCATGGCATTGTCAGCGCCACGAACGCGCCGACGCCGGTGATGATCAAGTAAGTCTTCAACCACATGCGCGGAACCTTACCGCGCAGAATTCAAAAAATGATAAAGCTACTGATCTCGGGTCGGTGCCGTCTTTCGGCATCCACCCGTTGACGGAATCTCGTTACGCTCACCTCAAAGGCTGTCGACCGTCCGCCTTTGGGGGTTCTGGCGCCCACATCACATGACCGACTCGGGTCGCAAGGGGAACGCCAGCCTTCTAGCCCATCGCGCCCAAACCGGAAGGACAGCAGACGGCCCCAAAGCTGCCGGACTCCAATGCGCCTCATGTCGGCCGTTGAAGTCCAACTTTGCCACGGACCTGAAATGCCCAGGGTCGGAGGACGCGAAGACCGAAATCGCCTTTGGGCGGCAGCGGTCCGATGGCCGATTGTCCCGGAACCTCAGGCCGATCGAAGAGTTGCCATTGCTTCACAAAGGAGAGGCTGATGGTGGAAAAATCGGTCGACAAGAAAGTTGGCAAGCGCCCCGGCAAGGAGCTTGAAGCAGACGCGCGAGGCCAATCAGAAGAGCACCACAAAGGCGGAAAGAACGACGGTGTCTCAAGCGCCAATCCGCGCGTTTTATCAGGGGAGAAGGATGGCGACGCCACATTTCCTCTAAAGCGGGAACAGTGACAGCAGCGTCATTCCAGCGCTGACCGAACCAAATCTCGCCCACGGTTGTCTGCGACTGATTGCGCCCCATCTGGCCTCGGGAACGAGGCTGGACCAGATAGCTCTGATGTCGCAGCCGATTCAGGGTACAATTTCCGCAATACAGAAACCCTGGCGCTGAAACCAGTGGTTCCAGGCCTAATGAAGAGGACGTCCCATCTCTGGCCTAAACGCGTTGTCGCGCGAAGGTGTTTGGGTGGTGATTATGTTGTTTTCTGTGGAAGAGGCCACCCTCAGTGGCGGTCGTTTTTGTGTGGATAAGACGTGCATGGCCTATTGGTTCTGCGCGTCATGCCGCGCACTCTCACGCAATGAAGGCGGAGTATGTTGAACTGGTTTTGTTCGAGCAGTCTTTCGCCAATATCAATCGGCCGTTTGCCGATCGAGTGGCTGACGTCGCGGAAAAGACTGATGGCTCTGTTCTGTTCGATATTCGCGTCGAGGACGACACTCGCATTCAAAGGATGGCAGCTATCGGTTATGGCGCAAACGGAACCGTAGCGATCATGATGAACAAGCAGGGACAACTTAGCACCACGCCGGTGAATGGGAACGACGACATTCTCGTTGCCGAACTTACTGCTTGGTGTTCGCTACCGATGGCTAAACAGGTCTGCGTTAGTTACCATGGTGCAGCCGCGCGCCTGCTTGCTAACCTCCTTTGAAACGAAACGTGTTGGCGCGTTTGACACAAGGAGCCACCTCAATGGGCGGGCCAGGCGCCGGGGCCTCAGGTAAGGGTGTGGCCCTACGATATCTCCAGCGCACGTATGCGGGTTGGTACCCTACTCCGGCGCAATTTCAAATGTCGGGTTTTCTTTACTAGCGAATCGTCATTGCCGCACCAAAGACGCAGTTCCAAGAACAGATTTTGTACTCTTGGCGACAGTCTCTACCCCTGCTGGTATTACAAAGACTGTAGACTTGCGCACAATCCGAACCGCAGCTTTTATGCTCGCCTACGTCCGCTAGAGCGCTTTCATCGATGCTGTCCTTAGAGGTCACACCACATTGATGATTATAACCTGGCAGGCCAGATGACGCGGTCGCGTCGCCACATTGTTCGACGGCGATGGCCGATACATTTGCAAGGGCGACAAGACCGAGAGAAGCTAATATTACAATTGATATGTGGCGCATGATTGCTCCATTCCATCGATGAATTAGTTGAAGAAAGTGGAACAAACATTATTCCATCTTTCATTGTCTTTAAAAAATCAATGTCGCTTGAAGATGCTTCTTCGACAGGATTAATTATCCTCGATGACGGCGCTGCTGTCTTGTGCTATGTTTTGTTCAGCCTGCTGCAAGAATTGCAGCGGTGATGCCGGGGGCTGCCGATGCGTTACCTGAACTCCGCTCACTATATCGATGTGGTGGCCAAGACCGGTTCGATCCGCGCCGCCGCGGAATTGCTCGCCATAACCTCGACGGCGCTCAATCGGCGTATATTGGCGATGGAGGCCGAACTCGGCGTTGCCATTTTCGAGCGACTGCCTCACGGCGTGCGATTGTCCAGCGCCGGCGAACTTCTAGTGCAGCACATGCGCAACCAGTTATCCGATATGGAGCACGTGAAATCGCAGATTGCAGACCTTGCTGGCGCCCGGCGCGGCCATGTGGCGATCGCCTGCAGCCAGGCGCTATTGCCCTACCATCTGCCGATGCAGATCTCACTCTACCGCAAGGAACATCCGAATGTGACATTCGGAGTGCACCTGCGCGACCGGGAGGAGGCCGAGCGTGCCTTGGTCGATCACACGGCCGACATTGCCATCGTCTACGAGCCAACCCGGCTGGCTGCCTTCATGACACTAATACGGGTGCACCAGCCGGTGCATGCGGTTATGCGGCCCCATCATCCGCTGGCTTCTCACGAGACGGTGCGCTTGCGCGCTTGCCTCGACTATCCAATCGCGCTTCCCACATCAAGTTACGGTGTGCGCTACCTGCTCGACATCGGGGCGCAATCGTCATCGCTGCAGCTGGAGCCGGTGATTCAGTCAGACAGCTTCGAATTCCTGCGCAACCACGCTATCTCAGAGGATATCATCACCTTCCATTTCCCGATTGGCCTATCCCACCAGACGATGACCGGTGACATGATCTCCCGGCCGCTCGACTTGCGCGACGTGCCCGCTGGCATGCTCTATGTCGGCCAACTCAAGGGCCGCACCCTACCGGTGGCCGCTGCACGTTTCGCCGACCAGCTTTCCGCTTCGCTGGCGCAGCAGTATGAGGTCTCGTGATGGCGCCTATTAGGGGTCAGAACAAGAGCAGTGCCGGGCATCTTGCATCCTATCAAATGAATGCAATCGAAGGACGACCTATTCCCGGAACGCTCGGTGAACCTGGCCCGACAAGGCTTCAGCACGTAGGACCAAACGTTGCGATCGCCTGTCTGAATGTGGACCTCCGCAGGCATGCCAGGCTGTAGCCGCCTTCCACGCGGGCATGCTTTTGGTCGTCGAGCGTCGTCCTCCCACGAAATAGGAAATCTTGCGCTGTTGGTCCTTGATCAGATCGGCTGAGACTCTCTGCACGGTCCCCTTGCATTCCGGGGTCGTATTTGCGTCGCACGCGGAGAAGCGCATGGAAACCGGCTGTCCGGGTTCGACGTCATCGATGCTGGCGGGCGCGACCATGCCTGTCGACCACGAACCTGTCCTGTTCAGGAACAATCAGCATGATGGTCTCGCGGGGACTGATCACGCCGCCGACGTATGGACGGCACGCTCCTGGACAAGTCCTGACTGGGGAGCGCGGATTTCGGTCCGCGCAAGCTGGTCCTGCGCCACTGTCTTCCGCTCGACGAGTTCGGCCTCCTTGCCATCGAGTTCGCGCAGTTCCTCGTTTGCCTCCGGTCTGGTGCTGCACCTTTTTGGGGTTGCTTTCGACGACCACGGTGCCCGATGCGATCACGGCCCCGGCGAGCGAGGTCGTTGCGGCCAAAGCGCCGACGCCGCCGACAAGCACAACGCAGACTGTCAGCCACAGCAGGACTTTGCCCGGATGCCTTCGCCGGATTTCTCCGGAGCGCACACCGAGCCGGAACCTGGAAGTCTGAACGGCGAGATCATTTCGGCCAAGGAAGACAGCATGTCTTCCAGCTATATGAGATTGTGCTTTTCCGGGGAGAGGACCAAGGTA
>NZ_RZTB01000760.1:0-223 GCF_003997735.1 Mesorhizobium sp. M7A.F.Ca.MR.148.00.0.0
GTTCGGTAATGAGTGAAAGTACTGTTCAATATTCCAGGCACAGCCGAGCGCGAGCGATCAAAGGATTTCTGCGCCAATTTCTTGGTCATGGCGGGGCTCAGCTGGGCCTCGTATGTCTGGTCTTCTTTCTTGTGCTGGCAGCGGTACCGAATATTTTGGTGGGACCGCTTCAGACAGCGATGACTGCAACCGGCGATTTCCTCGCGCCACCATCAAGCCAGCA
>NZ_RZTB01000761.1:0-222 GCF_003997735.1 Mesorhizobium sp. M7A.F.Ca.MR.148.00.0.0
CGCGCACCGTGCGCTCGGCGGTGCTGGCCGAACGCGAGCTCGACTATGTCGCCGCTGCACAGCTTCGGCATGAAAGTGCACTGCATACGATGTTCGTCGAGATCCTGCCCAATGTCATCCCGCCGATCCTGGTCGAAACCACCGTGCGGCTCGGCTATGCCATTTTTGCCGTCGCCACGCTCTCCTTCATGGGCTTTGGCATCCAGCCGCCCTCGCCCGACT
>NZ_RZTB01000762.1:0-222 GCF_003997735.1 Mesorhizobium sp. M7A.F.Ca.MR.148.00.0.0
TGTCGATCCGTGAGCTGGAAAAAATCCGCGACGATAATCTGGTCGCCATCATGGACGCGCTGTCGAAGCAGAACAAAGGCAAGGGCTGGGGCGCCGGCGCGCTGCACAAGGACTATACCAGGCAGCTCGCCAAGCTGGCGGCGAAGAAGCCCACGGCCTCCAAGGCTGCCGAGAAGGCCAAAGCCTTGAAACCGGTCAAGAAAGCCGAAAAGCCGAAGAAAA
>NZ_RZTB01000763.1:0-222 GCF_003997735.1 Mesorhizobium sp. M7A.F.Ca.MR.148.00.0.0
CGGCTTCCCTGACCATGCCGCGCTCGAAGAAGATGCGCGCGGTCTTCAGGTGCTCAAGCGTGTCCTTCGACGACGACAGAATGATCTTGGCGGCGCCGTCGACCTGCTTGATGATCGACTTGGCGGTGAGTTGCAGCACCTTGGCGCGTTCGCCATGCGAGATCGCCACCAGGCCCATATTGCTCAGCGCCTGCATCGCCTCGCGAATCGCCGGCCTGCCGA
>NZ_RZTB01000764.1:0-222 GCF_003997735.1 Mesorhizobium sp. M7A.F.Ca.MR.148.00.0.0
CGCGCACCGTGCGCTCGGCGGTGCTGGCCGAGCGCGAGCTCGACTATGTCGCCGCCGCACAACTCAGGCATGAAAGTGCCCTGCATACGATGTTCGTCGAGATCCTGCCCAACGTCATCCCGCCGATCCTGGTCGAAACCACCGTGCGGCTCGGCTATGCCATTTTCGCCGTCGCCACGCTCTCCTTCATGGGCTTTGGCATCCAGCCGCCCTCGCCCGACT
>NZ_RZTB01000765.1:0-222 GCF_003997735.1 Mesorhizobium sp. M7A.F.Ca.MR.148.00.0.0
TCGCCGACCGCTGGCGAACGATTGCATTCGACTGGCCGGGCTTCGGATACAGTGGTACACCAGATCCGGCCGCCTTTGGCTATGATTTCGACGCCTATTCCGACGTGCTTTCCAGACTTGCCGGTGAAGTCGGTCTCGAACGCTACGCCTTGTGGCTGCATGACTATGGCTCGCAGATAGGACTCCGGCATGCGATCTCGCACCCGGATCGGATCAGCGCCC
>NZ_RZTB01000766.1:0-221 GCF_003997735.1 Mesorhizobium sp. M7A.F.Ca.MR.148.00.0.0
CGATGACGGCGCTGATCGCGCTGCACGATGTCGGGCCGAACGGCCGCCGCGCCAATTCCCGCGCCGGCTCGATGTATGTCGTGAAACCCAAGATGCATGGGCCGGAGGAGGTCGCTTTCGCCGTCGAGATATTCGACCGCGTCGAGGCCCTGCTCGGTATGGCCAGGAATACCATCAAGATGGGCATCATGGACGAGGAGCGGCGCACCACCGTCAACCTC
>NZ_RZTB01000767.1:0-221 GCF_003997735.1 Mesorhizobium sp. M7A.F.Ca.MR.148.00.0.0
TTCAAGGCGACACTTTACAGATCATGTGCAAATGCTGACCCGATTTGCCGCGATGGCGTTGGCTCATCTGGATTTATGAAACAGTCGAATTACTAGCTGATCGGCTTCATGCAAGATCGCAAAGGTCCTCTCGGGTCCTATGTGTCCGGAACGGACTTTCGCGGGATGGCTGGGGCGCCAGGATTCGAACCTGGGAATGTCGGTACCAAAAACCGATGCCT
>NZ_RZTB01000768.1:0-221 GCF_003997735.1 Mesorhizobium sp. M7A.F.Ca.MR.148.00.0.0
CCAGTGCCAGGCGCTGCCGCTGCTCTGCTGGTTGAGGTTGAGCCGCATCACCAGCGGCTTGCCGAGCGTCTTGCCGACCTCGATGAACTTGATCCATGACGGGTGGACGCGCAGGATATAGCCGAGCACCAGCTTGCGGTTCTTCGCCCGCGCCGCCGCGACCACCTTCTCGGCATCCTCATTGTTGGTGGCGAGCGGCTTTTCCATGAACACATGGCAGT
>NZ_RZTB01000769.1:0-221 GCF_003997735.1 Mesorhizobium sp. M7A.F.Ca.MR.148.00.0.0
TGCCTGAACTGGCATTCGCTCGTTCGCATGCCTAGGCTGCGATCGAAAGCCTTGCGGCACGATCACGCAGCAGGCCGATAAGTTCGCCGGTCCGCTCCTCGGACGTATCGATGGGGACCACCAGGCACATCGTCGCCTCGACCTTCCCCGGCGCTGAAAACACCGGTGCGGCAAGGCACTTCGTATAGGCATCGACAAGGCCCGAGGTGACGCAATAGCCG
>NZ_RZTB01000076.1:0-7046 GCF_003997735.1 Mesorhizobium sp. M7A.F.Ca.MR.148.00.0.0
AGATCGCGCAGCACGTATTGCAGGATGCCGCCGTTCTTGAAGTAATCGAGCTCATCCAGCGTATCGATGCGGCAGATGATCGGCACGTTCTTCACCGTGCCGTCGCCATAGGTGACCTTGGCGATCATCGTCTGGCGCGGTTTGATGGTGCTCAAGCCGTCGATCTCGACCAGCTCGTCTCCCTTGAGGTTGAGCGATGCCCATGAGGTGCCTTCCTCGAAGACGAAGGGAATGACGCCCATGCCGACCAGGTTCGAGCGATGGATGCGCTCGAAGGACTGGGCGATGACCGCGCGGACACCAAGGAGATTGGTTCCCTTGGCCGCCCAGTCGCGCGACGAGCCGTTGCCGTATTCGACGCCGGCGAAGACAACCAGCGGCACGCCTTCCCTTTTGTATTCCATCGCCGCGTCGTAGATCGATTCCTCTTCCTTGGACGGGTAGTGGATGGTGTAGCCGCCCTCGCGGCCATTCTCGCCCAGCATGTGGTTGCGGATACGGATGTTGGCGAAGGTGCCGCGCATCATCACCTCGTGGTTGCCGCGCCGCGTGCCGTACTGGTTGAAGTCGGCGACGCCGACGCCGTGGTCGGTGAGGTATTTGCCGGCCGGTGAGGCCGCCTTGATCGATCCGGCCGGCGAAATGTGGTCGGTGGTTATCTTGTCGCCGAACAGGCCGAGCACGCGGGCGCCCTTGATGTCGCCGATCTTGCCGAAACCTGACGTCATGCCGGCGAAATAGGGCGGGTTCTGCACATAGGTCGAGTTGTCGTCCCACGCATAGGTCTGGCCTTCCGGCGCCTTGACGTTCTGCCAGTACTCGTCGCCTTTGAAGACATCGGCATATTTGCGGGCGAACAGCTCGCGGGTGACGTTCTTCTCGATGAACTCCTGGATCTCGGCCGAGCTCGGCCAGATATCCTTGAGGTAGACCGGCTCGCCGTTCTTGTCCTCGCCGAGCGGCTCTGTCGTGAGGTCCTTTGTGACGGTGCCGGCCAGCGCGTGCGCGACGACCAGCGGCGGCGACGCCAGATAGTTGGCCTGCACGTCGGGCGAGACGCGGCCTTCGAAGTTGCGGTTGCCGGACAAGACCGCGGTAGCGATCAAACCCTTGTCGTTGATGGTCTTCGAGATCGGCGCCGGCAGCGGGCCGGAATTGCCGATGCAGGTGGTGCAGCCGAAGCCGACCAGGTTGAAGCCGATCTGGTCGAGTTCCTTCTGCAGGCCGGATTTCTCCAGATACTCGGCCACCACCTGGCTGCCCGGCGCCAGCGAGGTCTTCACCCACGGCTTCTGCTTCAAACCGAGGCGGTTGGCGTTGCGGGCCAGGAGGCCGGCGCCGATCAGCACGCTCGGGTTCGAGGTGTTGGTGCACGAAGTGATGGCGGCAATGACGACATCGCCGTGACCGAGATCATGGTCGGTGCCTTCGACTGCGTAGCGCTTGGAGATTTCGGCGGCCTTCTTGTATTCGGTCTCCATCGCCTTGGCGAAACCTTCCGGAATGCCTTCAAGGGCGACGCGGCCCTCGGGCCGCTTGGGTCCGGCCATCGACGGCACGACGGAGCCAAGTTCCAGCTCGAGCAGATCGGTGAACACCGGATCGGTCGAGCCGGTCTCACGCCACATTCCTTGAGCTTTGGCATAGGCCTCGACCAGCGCGATCCGGTCCTCGCTGCGGCCGGACATTGTGAGGTAGCGGATGGTTTCCGAGTCGACGGGGAAGAAGCCGCAGGTGGCGCCATATTCGGGCGCCATGTTGCCGATGGTGGCGCGGTCGGCCAGCGTCATGTTGGAGAGGCCCGGCCCGAAGAACTCGACGAACTTGCCGACGACGCCCTTCTTGCGCAGCATCTGGGTGACGGTGAGCACGAGGTCGGTGGCGGTGACGCCCTCTTTGAGCTTGCCGGTGAGGCGGAAGCCGATCACCTCAGGCAAAAGCATGGAGACAGGCTGGCCGAGCATGGCCGCCTCGGCCTCGATGCCGCCGACGCCCCAGCCGAGCACGCCAAGGCCATTGATCATGGTGGTGTGCGAATCGGTGCCGACGCAGGTGTCGGGATAGGCTGTCGTTTCGCCGTCCTCGGTGTTGGTCCACACCACCTGGCCGAGATATTCGAGGTTGACCTGATGGCAGATGCCGGTGCCGGGCGGCACGACGCGGAAGTTGCGGAATGCCTGCTGGCCCCATTTCAGGAATTTGTAGCGCTCCTCGTTGCGCTCATATTCCAGCTCGACATTGCGGGCGAAGGCCATCGGCGTGCCGAATTCGTCGACGATGACGGAATGGTCGATGACGAGGTCGACCGGCACCAGCGGGTTGATCTTCTGCGGATCGCCGCCGAGCGAGGCCATGGCGTCGCGCATCGCGGCAAGGTCGACCACGGCCGGAACGCCGGTGAAATCCTGCATCAGCACGCGGGCCGGGCGATAGGCGATCTCGACGCCGGCGGTGCCCTTGTCGGTCAGCCAGCCGGCCACCGCCTGGATCGATTCCTTGGTGACGGAGCGGCCGTCTTCGTTACGCAGCAGGTTTTCCAGCAGCACCTTCATCGAATAGGGCAGCTGCGAGATGCCGGTGAGGCCGTTCTTCTCGGCCTCGATGAGGTTGAAATAGGCATACTCCGCGCCGCCTGCGGTCAGCGTGCGGCGGCAATTGAAACTGTCGAGGGATTTTGACACGTGCGATCCTTGTCTGTTCAGCCTGAAAGGGAACGGACGCCGATGGCATGCAATCACGCGCAAAGGTGCGGGTACGGCCATTTCCGCTGTCCGTTCCCAAGCAACCCGAGCCGTTCAAGGCGGCGCGTGCGCTGGTTCGGCGCTAATTCTGTTCCCGTGCCGACCGCTGGCACGGATGCACCGCATATAGAGAATTTTCTGGAATAGTTCTAGACAGTTGGAAAGCAAATTTGTGCGATGCGGCAGCGGCCGCGACACATGGTTTCAGGGCAGGCGAGGAATGCGGCTGATCGCCGAAAATCTGGGCGGCGAGCGAGGCGGTGAGGCGGTGTTTTCCGGCATCGATTTTGCCTTGGAGGACGGTCAGGCGCTCATCGTCACCGGGCCGAACGGATCGGGCAAGTCGACCTTGCTGCGAGTCATCGCCGGGCTGCTGCCGGTGGCGCAAGGCAGCGTGAGGATCGAGGGTACCATGAAGATTGAAGACGGGGACGAAGCGTTTCCGTCTGTTGCCTCGGCCTGTCACTACCTTGGCCACCAGAACGCGATGAAGCCGGCGCTCAGCGTGACTGAGAATCTACGCTTCTGGCGCGACTTCAATGGCGACGGACAGCTCGGCGTCGAAGAGGCGCTGGAAACGGTCGGGCTCGGCGGCATCGGCCACCTGCCGTTCGGCTATCTGTCGACCGGGCAACGCCGCCGCGCGGCGATCGCGAAACTTCTGGCCAGCCACCGGCCATTGTGGTTGCTGGATGAGCCGACAGCGGGGCTGGACAAGGCGTCGGAGGCGCGGTTTGCGGAGTTGATGGCGAAGCATTGCAAAGGCGGAGGGATGATTGTCGCGGCGACGCATTTGCCGCTGGGGATCGAGGGGACGGAGTTGAGGATGGGGGGAACGGATTGATGACGGCGCGCGAGCATCTCATACCATGCTAGCGCTCTTCGCCCGCGACATCCGCCTCAACATCCGTGCCGGCGGCGGGGCGCTGACCGGGGTCATCTTCTTCCTCACCGTCATCGCCACCATCCCGTTCGGAGTAGGGCCAGACCTGAAGCTGCTGGCCCGCATCGGACCGGCCATCCTGTGGATCGGCGCGCTGCTGTCCTGCCTGCTCGGGCTCGACCGGTTGTTCCAGGCCGATCGCGAGGACGGCTCGCTCGATCTCCTGGTGCTCGGCAATGATCGCCATATGCTGGCCGTGACGGTGCTGGTGAAATGCCTGGCGCATTGGGCGGGGAGCGTGCTGCCGCTGGTCATCGCGGCTCCTTTGCTCGGCCTGTTCATGAACATGGAGCCGCTAGGCATCGGCGCCACGGCGCTGACGCTGCTGGTCGGGACGCCGGCGATCACCTTCATCGGCGCCGCCGGTGCTGCGGTGGCAGTGGCGCTGCCGCGTGGCGGGCTGCTGATCTCGGTACTGGTGCTGCCGCTGACCATTCCGGTGCTGATCTTCGGTGTTTCGGCGAGCTATGGGGCGACCGCCAATCCCGATCCGTTTCTGCAGCCCTTCCTCATTCTTGCCGCGCTGACCCTGTTTCTTGGCGTGCTGGGCCCGGTCTCGGCGGCGCTGGCGCTGCGGCATGGAACGGATTGATGTGGCCGCTGCGTATTGAAAATCCGATCTTTCTCCAGACCATCTACGGCAACTATCCAAATCTTTCGTCCGTCGAGGTTATTTCGGCCAAGATGGATCGCGAGGGTCCCACCATGCACCTGTCCTTTATCTCGACCATCCTTCCCTATCGGCCACCTGCCAAATGGGGCGCGTTCAACGCGGTATCCTTCGGACTTGAATTCATCGCGGTCGAGTCGGTCAGCCTGCGCAAGTTCGAGAGCCATGGCCGCAGTTCAATCAGGATGTGGGATGACGCAGGCAAAATCCTGCTCACCTGTGAGGGCGCTGTCAGACTCTCTCTGACCAGCCGGTGGATGCGTATCCATGGCATATCTGGCTATCTGCTGTCGCAGTGACGGCAATCCCAGATATCAAACCGCAAATCTGCCGCAGAAGTGGTTCATTGCGACATGCGGCCGGTACGGTTATGAAATCCGCTTTAGAAGCCTCGGAAATCGGGAAATGAGCGCACACGCCCTTTACGTGACCGCCGCCTATGGCATCACCGCCGTGGTGCTGGCCGGATTGATCGGCTGGATCCTGCTCGACCAGCGGGCCCGAAAGCGCGAACTCGCCGAGCTGGAGGCATCCGGCGTGCGGCGGCGCTCCGACAAGGCGGCAAAGCCATGAGCACCGAATCGGAAACGCCGCCCCCACGCACTCGTCGCCTGTTCGTGCTGTTGCCGCTGCTGATCTTCCTCGGCCTGGCCGGACTGTTCCTGTCGCAGCTGCTGTCGGGGCGCGATGCTTCGGAAGTGCCATCGGCCCTGATCGGCCTGCCGGCGCCGCAAACCAGCCTGCCGGCGCTGGAGGGGTCCAACCTGCCGGGGCTCGATTCGAAAACCTTCGCCGGCAAGGTCACATTGGTCAACGTCTTCGCGTCGTGGTGCGCGCCATGCCGCGAAGAGCACCCGGTGCTTCTGGCGCTGTCGCAGGATAAGCGTTTCACCATGGCGGCGCTGAACTACAAGGACCGGCCGGAAAATGCACGCCGGTTCCTCGGCGATCTCGGCAATCCCTTCCAGGCGATAGGGGTCGACGAAGCGGGCCGCGCGGCGATCGACTGGGGCGTCTACGGCGTGCCGGAGACCTTCGTCATCGGCAAGGACGGCAAGATCGCCTACAAGCATGTCGGCCCGCTGACGCCCGAGACGGCGAGGGATCTCTTGCTGCCACAGATCGACAAGGCGCTGGCGGCACGTTGATATTCAGGTGATGCCGGCCTGCAAACGGCGGCTTCCTGCGCTTCCGGTGCTCACGTACTTAAGTACGCTCCGCTCCGGTTCTCGGAAACCACCGTTTTCGTCTCGGCCTGACCTGAATCTCAACGCACCTTGGCGGTGCGTCTTATCGGACTCGAGATCAGCCGTAGATCTGCTTGTGGATCTGGTAGAGCATTTCCGAGCGATCGGCGCGCATGTCGGCCAGATCGCGGCTGGAAAAGCTGTCGATTTCGGCGACAAGGCGGTTGTAGTGCTTGCGCTTGGCAATGCTGTTGCGAGCGCGGGTCATGAGACTGTCGAGGATCATAGCAAGGTTCCTTTTTTGGCGCCGCGTTTCGGCGGCGGTTTCTTCCTCCCTTGATCGATACGAAGCATGACATAGTAATGGTGCATTGCAAAAAGAAGATGTTGCAATGCACCATTGCGCTGGACGCATAGCCGGTTAATACGGCGCTAACGTCATGCGCAGAGCCGGCAAGCGATCTTTTGCATGACACTGTGCGTACCCACATTGCCTTCTGTCCCTCCGGCTGGCTTGATCCGGGTGTCATTGATGCCGGGAGGAAAAGCATGGCGGCCGCAGACTATTATGAAATTCTCGATCCGCGCTTCGCGCGCCTGTTCAACGGCAACGCGCAGGTCGAGAAGCTGTTCACCGGATGCCAGTGGGCGGAGGGGCCGGCCTGGTTCGCCGCCGGCCGCTATGTCGTCTGGTCCGACATCCCCAACAACCGCATGCTGCGCTATGACGAGACCGACGGCAATGTCAGCGTCTTCCGCCAGCCGTCCGGCAATTCGAACGGCAACAGCGTCGACCGGCAGGGCCGGCTGATCACCTGCGAGCATTCGGGCCGCCGTGTCAGCCGCACCGAGTTCGACGGCTCGGTCACCACGATCGCGTCCAAATGGAAGGGCAAGCGGCTGAATTCGCCCAACGACGCGGTGGTGAAATCCGACGGCTCGATCTGGTTCACCGATCCGAGCTACGGCATCGATACGGATTATGAGGGCGACAGGGCCGAGAGCGAAATCGGCGCCTGTCATGTCTACCGGGTCGATCCCGGCACCGGCGAGGTCGAAGCCGTCATCACCGACATGGTCCGGCCCAACGGCCTGGCTTTCTCGCTCGACGAGAGCAAGCTTTATGTCGTCGATACCGGCCGCACGCATGGCGCACAGAATCCGGCACATATGCGGGTGTTCAATGTCGGCAAGGGCGGCAAGAAGGTTTCGGGCGAGAAAATCTTTGCCGACTGCACGGCCGGCCTGTTCGACGGCTTCAGGCTCGACGAGGACGGCCGCATCTGGACGAGTGCCGCCGACGGCATCCATTGCTACGATCCGGACGGCACGCTGATCGGCAAGGTCAAGGTGCCGGAAGTCACCGCCAACTGCGTGTTCGGCGGCAACAAGCTGAATTGCCTCTATATCGCCGGCACCACGTCGCTCTACATGGTGCGGCTGATGGTCAACGGCGCCAAGACATACTGAGACTGGAGCACTGGCTGAGACTGGAGCACTGGCGG
>NZ_RZTB01000076.1:7116-28261 GCF_003997735.1 Mesorhizobium sp. M7A.F.Ca.MR.148.00.0.0
AAAAATGCCATTCGTCAACATCCGCATCGTCAAGGAAGTGATATCAGCCGATCCGGCAGGCAAGAAGGCGGACATCGCTAAAAAGGTGACGGCGGCCATCATGGACGCCACCGGGCTGAGCAACGACGATGTCTGGGTGGTTTTTGAAGAGGTCAACGCGCGCGATTGGTACGTTGGGAAGACTGATGTGGAGACGCTGCGAAAGGGCTAGCTCGAAGGTCTGGGGTGGCCGCCGCTCAACGCGAGCGGATAAACTCCGCGAAGGCATTCAGCGCATCATGCATCGCCTGCCGGTTCCCCGGCTCGTCGAGGATGCCCGCCACCTCCGGTGGCTTCTTGCCGAGCAGGGCAATCTCCAGCACGGCGTCGCAAAGTGCGAACGACATGGTGCGCATGATCTCGGCCAGTGCGGCGCGGGCGAACAGCGAGCGCGGCGAGGCGTGTGCCAGCATGGCGGGCTTGGCGACAGCGGCATCGCGCGAGACCAGCCAGTCGAGGGCGTTCTTCAGCCCGCCCGGCACGCCATGGGCATATTCCGGACAGGAAACGATCAGGCCGTCGGCTCGGCTGACGGCATCGATCAGCTTGGAGGCTTCGAGCGGTGTCCGCTCGCCTTCATCGTCGGGATTGAAGATCGGTAGACGGCCGAGCCCGTCACGGATGGTGACGCGGCAGCCGGACGGCGCTTCGCGCGCCAGTGCGGCGATCAGCGCCGAATTTGTGGAGGCCGCGCGCAGGCTGCCGGAAATGGCAAGGATGTTCAGCAAGGTATGGAATCAGTCCAGACGCGAATCGCGTTCGGAAACCTACCACATCGTCTTCCTGTATTCCTCGTCGAGCCAGCGATCGGTCGCCTCGGCGGAATCGGCAACCGCCAGCTGATCGCGCATGATCTGGCCGAGCGTCGGCAGCGTCGCGCGGTCGTACCAGGTTTCCGGCTTCCACAAATCCGAGCGCATGAAGGCTTTTGCGCAGTGCATATAGGCGGCCTTGACGCTGACCACGACGACGCTTTGCGGCTCCCTGCCGTCGACGGCGAGCCGTTCGCGCAAATTTGCGTCGACGGTGATGCGGGCATCGCCGTTGACGCGCAGCGTCTCGTTCATGCCGGGAATGAGGAAGAGCAGCCCGACCGAGGGATTGAGGAGGATGTTCTCCAGCGTGTCGAGCCGGTTGTTGCCGGGCCGGTCGGGAATGGCGATGGTGGTGTGGTCGAGAACGGTGGCAAAGCCCGGCTTATCGCCCTTTGGCGTCACGTCGGCGTTGCCGGCACCGTCGGACGAGCCTATCAGCACGAACGGGCTCTTGCCGATGAAGGAGCGGCAATGGCCGTCAAGTTTTTTCAGCTCCTTGCGGATAGAACCGTCGGTCGGCCGTGGCGTCTTGTAGATCGTCCTCAACTGGTCGTGCGTGGTGATGAATTCCATGTCCCTCTCCCCAGAACGGTTCATTGTCTCACGAACGCAGAACCGCTGTTTCCCTTTGTTTTGACGCAGCTCCGGACACTTTTCCTGGAGTTGCTCTATTTCCCGGCCTTTTCCTCTTTGCCGGCCTTGTCCTCGAGTGAATGACGCAGGATCAGCGGCATCTGGCTGAAGGTGAACAGAAGCGTGATCGGCATGATGCCCCAGACCTTGAAAGTAACCCAGGCGTCGGTGGAAAAATTGCGCCACACCACCTCATTGACGATGGCCAGGAACAGGAAGAACAGGCCCCAGCGGAAGGTCAGTTTCCGCCAGCCATCTGCGTCGAGGCTGAAGGCTGAATCGAAGACATAGCCAAGCAGCGACTTGCCGAAGTAGAGGCCGCCGAGCAGCACGCCGCCGAACAGCGTGTTGACGATGGTCGGCTTCATCTTGATGAAGATGTCGTCCTGCAGATAGAGCGTCAGCGCGCCGAAGATGAAGACGACGACGCCCGACACCATCGGCATGATCGGCAAGGTGCGGGTGAGCAGCCACGAGGCGATCAGCGCGATTGCCGTGGCGGCCATGAACAGCCCGGTGGCGACGAAGATCGGCCCGCCGAACTCGGCCAGAACAGGGAATTTCTGCACCAGCCATCCGCTGCGCGCATTGGCGAAGAAGAACACCATCAACGGCCCAAGCTCCAGCACCAGCTTGAGCAGCGGATTGACGCCTTCCTTCTTCTGCTTCTGCGGGTCCGACGGATCGCGTTCGAGAATGGGTGGGTTCATGGAATCTCTTTCTTGCGCATGATCTGATCCAATAAGTCTGCGACTTTTTGGGACATGCTTGTTAAGCTACTCCAGCGATCGCCCTGGCGAATTCGCTTGCCGAGAAAGGTTCGAGGTCGTCGACCTGTTCGCCGACGCCGATGAAATAGACCGGCAATTTGTGCTTTGCCGCGATCGCCACCAGAATACCGCCGCGTGCCGTGCCGTCCAGCTTGGTCATCACCAGGCCGTTGACGCCGGCGATATTGCGGAAGATCTCGACCTGGTTGAGCGCGTTCTGGCCGGTGGTGGCGTCGACCGTCTGCAGCACGGTGTGCGGTGCTTCCGGATCGAGCTTGCCCAGCACGCGAACGATCTTTTCGAGCTCGGCCATCAGTTCGGTCTTGTTCTGCAGGCGGCCGGCGGTGTCGATGATCAGCACGTCGGAACCGGCCTCCTTGGCCTTCTCGAAGGCGTCATAGGCGAGCCCCGCGGCATCGGCGCCGATCTTGGAGGCGATGACCGGCGATTTCGTCCGCTCGCCCCAGATCTTCAGCTGCTCGATCGCAGCGGCGCGGAAGGTGTCGCCGGCGGCGAGCATCACCGACAGGCCGCCATCGGTGAGCTTGGCGGCGAGCTTGCCGATCGTGGTGGTCTTGCCGGTGCCATTGACGCCGACCACCAGAATGACATGCGGCTTGTGCGAGAGATCGAGCTCCAGCGGCATGGCGACATGGGTCAGCACTTTTTCCACCTCGGCCGCCATGATGGCGCGGACCTCGGTGTCGGAAACGTCCTTGCCGTAGCGGCTGGCGGCCAGCGCGTCGGTAACGCGCAAGGCCGTCTCCATGCCGAGATCGGCACGGATCAGCACATCCTCAAGGTCCTGCAAAGTCTCTTCGTCCAGCTTGCGCTTGGTGAAGACGCCGGCAATGTTGCCGGTGAGCTCCTTGGAGGAGCGGGCAAGCCCGTCCTTCATGCGCTGGAACCAGGAGCGCCTCGGTGCCGGTTCGGGCGCCTTCCGCGGCTCGGCCTTCTGCTGGACCTTTTTGGTGACGGTCACCTTGCCGGGCGCGGCTTTCGGCTCCGGCGCGGGTTGTGGAAGAGACTGCGGCTCGGGCGCGATTTCCGCAATGACCGGCTGCGATTCGATCGGCGCAGGCTCGCGAATGGGAGGTGCGATTTCGGCGGCGGGCGCTTCGGCCACGAGAGCAGCCGGCATGGCTTCCACGGGTGGCGCCGAATCTTTCGCAAGTTCGTGCTGCCCCTCACCCCGTGAAGGACGGGGAGAGGGGGGCGTCAGCGTTGAGGCTTCGTCTTCGATGTTTGCGAGAGGAGACGCAGCTTCACCGCTAGCCCCCTTCTCCCCGTCTCTATACGGGGAGAAGGTGCCGGCAGGCGGATGAGGGGCGGTGCCGGCCTCTGAAGACGGCTGAAGAGGGGACGGCGCCGGTGTCGGCACCTCGATCGGCGCTGGTGTTTCTGCCGGAACCTCGACAGGCGTCGGCACTTCGACCGGGGCCGGCTCCGGCTGCTTTTCCGGCCGCGACGGGACGATCTCCGGCTCGGCCGGCGCCGGAGCAGGGACTTCTTGCGGCTGCGGTTCGGGAGCAGGCTCCGGAACGGCGGGAGGGGTTGGTATCTCCTCGGGCGCCGGCGGCTCGGCTGGCGTCTCGGGCGCCGGTTCTTCTTCCGGCTCGGGCTCCGGCAGAGGCTCCGGCTCGGGCGCCGGTTCCTCGACAGGCGCCGGTTCCGGCGCAGGAATTACCTCCGGCTCGACCGTCGGCGTCGTTTCTGCCTCCGGCCGCGGCTCTTCGCGCTTCAAGAACTCCGGAACGACCTGTTCGGCCGCCGGCTTCAGCGCATCGAGTGCTTCCCATTTGATCGGCGGCAGCGGGGCGGTCTCGTCGATCCGCTCCTCGACAACCTCTTTCTTGCCGAACGAAAATATCTTCTTGAAAAAACCAGCCATGCTTTGCGTTCTCAGGCGGCGCGGGCGGCAAGGGGCGCCGCGATCAGCCTGCTACCATCGTGGCCTGATATCTCAGCCTCGACGATCTCACCCGGTGCGCCCGTGCCGAGTGCGGCAAGCGTAAAACCCTCGGTGCGGCCAAGGCCGTCGCGCTCGATCAGGATCGACTGGCGCGTTCCGGTGAGCGACGACAGATGCCTGAAATAGGCAGCTTCACCGGCGGCACGCAGCCGGGCGGCGCGCTGCTTGACGACCTCGCGGCGGAGCTGCGGCATGCGCGCGGCGGGCGTGCCTTCGCGTGGGCTGAAGGGGAAGACGTGGAGATGGGTCAGGCCACACTCCTCGACAATTTTTTCCGAGTTCTCGAACATTTCGTCGGTCTCGGTCGGGAAGCCGGCGATGATGTCGGCGCCAAAGACGATACCGGGGCGCAGCTTGCGCACATCCTCGCAGAAGCGGATCGACTGATCGCGTAGGTGCCTTCGCTTCATCCGCTTCAGGATCATGTCGTCGCCCGATTGCAGCGACAGATGCAGATGCGGCATCAGCCTGGGCTCGGTGGCGATGGCATCGAGCAAATCGTCGTCAGCTTCGATCGAATCGATCGACGACAGCCGCAGCCGCTTCACGTCGGGCACCTGTTTCAGGATTGTTTTCACCAGTTTGCCGAGCTTCGGCGCCCCCGGCAGATCGGCGCCGAATGATGTCATGTCGACGCCGGTCAGCACGATCTCGGCATAGCCGTTGCCGGCGAGCCGCTTGACCTGCTCGACCACGGCGCCCATCGGCACCGAGCGCGAATTGCCGCGGCCGTAGGGAATGATGCAGAAGGTGCAGCGGTGGTCGCAGCCGTTCTGCACCTGGACGATGGCGCGCGCCCGGCCCTCGATGGCGTCGACCATGTGGCCTGCGGTCTCACGCACCGAAAAGATATCGTTGACGCGCGCCTTCTCGGTGTCGTTGACGCCGAAATCCGGCAGCGCGCGATAGGAATTGGCGTTCAGCTTCTCTTCATTGCCAAGCACGAGATCGACCTCGTCCATGGCGGCGAATTTTTCAGGCTCGGTCTGCGCGGCGCAGCCGGTGACGATGATGCGTGCCCGTGGGTTGTCGCGGCGGGCCTTGCGGATCGCCTGCTTGGCCTGGCGCACTGCTTCGCCTGTCACGGCGCAGGTGTTGAAGATCAAAGCGCCGCCTTCCAGCGCGCCCAGACCGGCACTTTCGGCCTCGCGCCGCATCACCTGCGATTCATAGGTGTTGAGCCGGCAGCCGAAGGTGACGACATCGATGCCCTTGGACACCGGGCTCTTGGGCAGAGCGGACATCAGGCCGCGCTTTCGGTGTC
Organism: Mesorhizobium sp. M7A.F.Ca.MR.148.00.0.0; assembly: GCF_003997735.1. Classification (NCBI taxonomy): domain Bacteria; kingdom Pseudomonadati; phylum Pseudomonadota; class Alphaproteobacteria; order Hyphomicrobiales; family Phyllobacteriaceae; genus Mesorhizobium; species Mesorhizobium sp. M7A.F.Ca.MR.148.00.0.0. The sequence goes on from NZ_RZTB01000076.1 coordinate 12,610, forward strand.
GCGGGCCCATGTCCCGTTCGACGGGTCGAAGCTGCCGGAAAATTCCCATTCGGCGGCGCCGGTCAGCACCACATGGTCATCGTCGCGCCATTCGACATGCAGCGTACCGCCGCCTGGCGTCAACAGACCGACGCTGCGGCCGGTCCGGTTGGTGCGGGCCGCGGCCACCACGGCCGCGCAGGCGGCCGGTTTCGGGCGAAGTAACCTGAGCGATGGTGATGTTGGCGCGCTCGGGGAACATCGGATGGTTCTCGAGCAGCGGGCCGAAGCGGTCGAGCTCATAGGACCAGACGTCATTGTCGACCCAGAAGATGGCGTGCGGATTGCCCATCGAGACGACCGAGGGGGAATGCAGCACCGGCGCGTCGATCGGGCCGATCTGCAGCTCGATCATGCGGGTGTCGCGGAATTCCTCGGCCAGCGGGATATCCTGCCAGCCGAAGCGTGGCGTGCCCATATCGACCGAGATCGAGCCGTCGGCATGTTCGCGCGCATTGAGGATGCCCGCCACGGTTTCGAAGGTGAAGATCTTCTGGCCGGTCTCGGCGGCGAGCGCCTGGACGACGCAGCGCATGCCATTGCCGCAGGCCTGCGCGCCAGTTCCGTCGGAATTCAATATGTCGATGAAAAAGGCGGTGCCCGGCGTCCTTGCGTCGTGGATCGCCATGATCTGGTCGAAGCTGGTCGCGGCATCGGCGTTCAGCGCAATCGCCGCCGCCCCCGTCACTCGATCGGCACGGCCGCGCATATCGGCAACGATGATCTCGTTGCCGATGCCGTTCATCTTGGCGAAAGGGGCAGTGCTGGCCATTGCTCCGGAAATTCCGTGTCCGTTTGGCGCTATATGGCGGAAACGGGCAGGAATTACCAGTGCGCAGCCGCTTGGTCACGGCGAAAGCGCCGGACTCACGTGACGGCGAAAATGCCCAGCACCACCAGCAGGAAGATGATCAGAACGATGCCGATAAGGATGCGCGCGCCGGTGGCGGCAGCACCTGCCAGCGCCGGCATGCCGAGCAGGCTCGCCGCCGCGGCGACGATCAGGAGGATGATGATCCATTTGAGCATGGCGATGCCTCGCAACCCGACAGATTTTTCAACCGCATGAAAACGCTGTTGCCGCGCTGGGGTTCCGTCGAAACCGATGCGGATCAGGACGCTATGTGCTCCGGTACATTCCAGACCTCGCCCGGCCGCAAGGCGCGAAAGCGCTGCCGTGGGATGCCTTGATCGTCAAGCGCCTCGGTCAATTTGCGCGCCGGCTCGTCGATAGGCTCGTCAGTGAGCTGGAAAGTTCCCCAATGACAGCCGGCGGCATGGGCGGCATTGCACAGCGTCATGCCTTGCACCGCTTCCCAGGGGTTCTGGTGCTGCGGCGCCATGAACCAGCGCGGTTCATAGGCGCCGATCGGCAGGATGGCGAAGCGGAAACCGCCATGTTTGTCGGCCATCCGCCGGTAGTTGATGCCATTGTGAAAGCCGGTATCGCCGGCGAAATAGAGCTTGCTGTCAGGTGTTTCGACGACGAAGCCGGCCCAAAGCGCCATGCGCCGGTCGCGGGCGCCACGCGCCGACCAGTGATGCACCGGCTCGACATGGACGGCGGCGCCATCGCCGATCTCGACCCTGTCGCCCCAGTCATGCGCCGACAGTCGCATGCCGGGCACGGCGGCTTCGATGATGGCGTCGTTGCCGAGCGGAGTGAGCACCAGCGGGTCGTGGCCGGCCTTCAGCCGCTTCAACGTGGCGAGGTCGAGATGGTCATAGTGGTTGTGGCTGACCAGCACGAGGTCGATCGGCGGCAGGTCGGCAAAGGCGATGCCTGGCGCATTGATGCGTTTTGGTCCGGCGAAGGAAAGCGGCGACGCGCGCAGCGACCACACCGGATCGGTAAGAATGTTCAGACCGGCCGTCTGGACCAGCAAGGTGGAATGACCAACCATGGTCACTTCCAGCGCGGCGCCCTCGACCCGAGCCGTCGGTTTCGCCTGCGGAAAGGGGCTTGCATCGCTCGCCGGCCATTTCGAGCGCTGGCCATTCAACTGCCATTTCAGCAGGTCGGCGAAACGGCCGGGTGGCTGGCCGTCGGGATTGAAGAACAATGCGCCGTCGAAATGGTCGCTGGGCGGGCCGCTGTAATAGCGATTGGCGGCAGTCTTTCTCGCGGCCAATTTGTGGCTCCAGCAGGGTTTCGTTTTCCAGACATAGGCGCTAAGGCGGTTCGCGCAAGCGTCCACCGACGAAGTGTTGACCGGAATTCCCGAGCGATGCGCGACAAACGGTCAGCCGTCGCGATTGCGATAAATTTGCAACAATTCTTGCTGCAAACTGTATTTTAACCATATCGGGTTGAAATTTCGCCACCTTCTCCATCTTGGTGGGGGTGAGATTGTGCGGACGGCTTCCCCCCAGCCGGATCCGACGGAGGTTGGAATGACTTTTTCGAAAACCGGTCTGGTGGCCGTATCGCTGGCGGCCCTCGTTGCGAGTGGCTGTTCGACCTCACGTTTTTCCTCGATGGATGACCAGCAGCCGGCACCGCTGGAGGCCGCGCCCGCCGGCAAGGTGACGGCGAACCAACTGCCGCCGCCGGCATCGCCCGGCACCACCGACCCGTCGCAATTCCCGACCGCTCCGGCGAACACGCAGGTCGCCGCGCTGCCTGCGGACGGTTCGGCGCCGGCCGGCGCTTCGGACGTGACCGCCGCCAGCGTCGCCGGTGTCTGGAACGCCAGCGTTGCGGGCCAGAGCTGCAAGGTGGCGACACCGCAGACCAAATTCGGCGCCGGCTTCCGCGCCGGGCCGCTGCACTGCCCGGCACCGATGGACGGCGTCAAGTCGTGGAACGTCGCCGGCAAACAGCTGACGCTCTATGACGAGAGCGGCGGTGCGCTGGCGCGGCTCTATTCCTCGGGCGGATCGAAATTCGACGGCCAGACTTCCAACGGCCAGCCGATTTCGCTTACGAGATAGTTTTTGTTTTACGCAATTCCGGTTCCCGGAATCGCTCCAGAACGACGTGACCGATGCATCTGCGTGACGGCCTCCAGACCCATGCGACCGTCAGACAGCGCTACGACCATCTGGTGGAAACCGGTACGATCGACAGCGATCCGGCGCAGGAACGGATCGTTGCGGCACTCGACCGGCTGACCGATGAGATTTCGGCCAAGCGGCTGGCGCATAAGTCGAGCGCGCTGGGCTGGCTGTTCGCCCGCAAGCGCGAGACGCATGAGGCCGTCAAAGGCCTCTACATCCATGGCGGCGTCGGTCGCGGCAAGACCATGCTGATGGACATGTTCTTCGACTTGCTGCCGGTGCGGCGCAAGCGCCGCGTCCACTTCAACGACTTTATGGCCGACGTGCAGGACCGTATCCAGAAGCACCGGCAGGCGCGCAAGAATGGCGACGTCAGGGAAGACGATCCGATCCCGCCGGTGGCCAAGGCCCTTGCCGAGCAAGCCTGGGTGCTGTGCTTCGACGAGTTCTCGGTCACCGACATTGCCGACGCGATGATCCTGTCCAGGTTGTTTTCGGCGCTGTTTGCCAGCGGCGTGGTGCTGGTCGCCACCTCGAATGTGGCGCCGGAAAACCTCTACAGCGACGGGCTGAACCGCCAGCTTTTCCTGCCCTTCATCGGCATGCTGGAGCGGCACACACAGGTGCTGGCGCTCGATGCCGACAAAGACTACCGGCTGGAAAAGCTCGCCCGGACACCGGTCTATGTCACGCCGGCCGATGCGGCGGCGGACCAGCTACTCGACGAGGCCTGGCAAGCCATGACGCGGGGCGCGCCGACCGCCGAGACATCGATTGCCCTCAAAGGACGGCAGGTGATCGTGCCGCGTGCGGCGGGCGATGCGGCGCGGTTCTCCTTCGCCGATCTCTGCGAGAAGCCGCTTGGCGCGCGCGATTTCCTGGCGATCGCCGGGCGCTTCTCAACCATTTTCATCGACCACGTCCCGGTGCTCGGCGAAGGCAAGCGCAACGAGGCCAAGCGCTTCATCCTTCTGATCGACACGCTCTACGACCATCATGTGCGGCTGGTGATGAGCGCCGAAGCGCCGCCGCAAGCGCTTTATGCAGCCAAGCGCGGCGTCGAAGTCTTCGAGTTCGAGCGCACCGCATCGCGGCTGATCGAGATGCAAAGCCGCGACTGGCTGGAGGATTGGGCGCAGCGGCAGAAGGTGAAGCCGGCGCCAGATGCAAAGCAGGCGCAGGCCTGAATTTCCAGAGAATCCGTCGGTAGCGATCCTTCGTGTCCCCTCCCTCGGCAGGACAGAGGGGGCGCTGTCCCGCCGACGTCTACAACTCGAACCTCCTCGGCTACCCGCATCACAAGGGCGTCATCGCCCGCATCCGGCCTTACGATCTCCATCTTCATCGGCTACTTCTTCCCAAGTCGGCTTACAAACTTTGACGTTTACGTAAATCCCAAATGATCTAACCGATTGAAAATGCTGACACCAAAATAATCGTTTGAATTTTTTCTATGCTGGGGCTATTGGGTGCGGCGAAAATTCGCGGTTCCCCGCAGCATTCCGGCCTCTTCTTCGACGCCGCCATCAAGTCACCAGAGATTTGAGACGTCGTCACCGACAAAGGGAAAACATCCTCACATGGCACGCAACAAGATAGCGCTTATCGGCTCTGGCATGATCGGCGGCACGCTCGCTCACATGATCGGCCTCAAGGACCTCGGCGACGTGGTGCTGTTCGATATTGCCGAAGGTATCCCGCAGGGCAAGGGGCTCGATATCGCGCAGTCGTCGCCGGTCGATGGCTTCGACTCCAGGCTCACCGGCATCAACGACTATGCCGGCATCGAAGGGGCCGACGTCTGTATCGTCACCGCCGGCGTGCCGCGCAAGCCGGGCATGAGCCGCGACGACCTTTTGGGCATCAACCTCAAGGTCATGGAACAGGTCGGCGCCGGGCTGAAGAAGTATGCGCCGAAGGCCTTCGTCATCTGCATCACAAACCCGCTCGACGCCATGGTCTGGGCGCTGCAGAAGTTCTCAGGACTGCCCAACAGCCATGTCGTCGGCATGGCCGGCGTGCTCGACAGCGCGCGCTTCCGCTACTTCCTGGCGGAGGAGTTCAAGGTCTCGGTCGAGGACGTCACCGCGTTCGTGCTCGGCGGCCACGGCGATTCCATGGTGCCGATGATCCGCTATTCGACGGTATCGGGCATTCCGCTGCCCGATCTCATCAAGATGGGCTGGACCTCGAAGGAAAAGCTCGACCAGATCGTGCAGCGCACCCGCGACGGCGGCGCCGAGATCGTCGGCCTGCTCAAGACCGGTTCGGCCTATTACGCGCCGGCCGCTTCGGCGATCTCGATGGCTGAAGCCTATCTCAAGGACAAGAAGCGCGTGCTGCCCTGCGCGGCGTATCTCTCCGGCCAGTATGGCGTCAAGAACACCTATGTCGGCGTTCCCGTGGTGATCGGCGCCGGTGGCGTCGAACGCATCATCGAGATCGAGCTCAACAAGAGCGAGCAGAAGATGTTCGACTCCTCTGTGGCGACGGTGCAGGGTCTGACCGAGGCCTGCGTCAAGATCGCGCCGCAACTCGCCTCCAAATGAATCTCCAGTAAGTGAACATCCAGCAAGCAACCCGGAGACCATCCAGATGAACATCCATGAGTATCAGGGCAAGGCGCTGCTGAAGTCGTTCGGCGCACCGGTGGCCGAAGGCGTGCCGGTGTTCAAGGCTGATGAAGCGGAAGCCGCCGCCAAGGCGCTGCCGGGCCCGCTCTATGTGGTGAAGAGCCAGATCCATGCCGGCGGCCGCGGCAAGGGCAAATTCACCGAACTCAGCCCGGACGCCAAGGGCGGTGTGCGGTTGGCCACGTCGGTGGCCGATGTCGTTGCCAACGCCAACGAGATGCTGGGCAACACGCTGGTGACCAAGCAGACCGGCCCGGCCGGCAAGCAGGTCAACCGCCTCTACATCGAGGACGGCGCCGACATCGAACGCGAGCTCTATCTGTCGATCCTGGTCGACCGTTCGGTCGGCCGCATCGCCTTCGTCGTCTCGACCGAAGGCGGCATGGACATCGAGGCGGTCGCCCATGACACGCCCGAAAAGATCATCACCGTGGCCATCGACCCGGAAAAGGGCGTCACATCAGCCGATCTGAAGGCGCTCAACGGTGCGCTCAAGCTCGACGGCGATGCGGCCAAGGACGGCGATACGCTGTTCCCGATCCTCTACAAGGCCTTTGTCGAGAAGGACATGAGCCTGCTCGAAGTCAACCCGCTGATCGTCATGAAGAACGGCCGGCTGCGTGTGCTCGACGCGAAGGTGTCGTTCGACAACAATGCGCTGTTCCGTCACCCCGACGTGCTCGAACTGCGCGACACCACCGAAGAGGACGAGAAGGAAATCGAGGCGTCGAAATACGACCTCGCCTATGTCGCGCTCGACGGCAATATCGGCTGCATGGTCAACGGCGCCGGCCTCGCCATGGCGACGATGGACATCATCAAGCTCTATGGTGCCGAGCCCGCCAACTTCCTCGATGTCGGTGGCGGCGCATCCAAGGAAAAAGTCACGGCGGCGTTCAAGATCATCACCCGGGATCCGGCGGTCAAGGGTATCCTGATCAACATCTTCGGCGGCATCATGAAGTGCGACATCATTGCCGAGGGCGTCATTGCCGCGGTCAAGGAAGTCGGACTGGAAGTGCCGCTGGTGGTGCGTCTGGAAGGCACCAATGCCGAGCTTGGCAAGAAGATCATCAACGACAGCGGTCTCAACGTGGTGTCGGCCGATGATCTCGATGATGCTGCCAAGAAGATCGTGGCGGCGGTGAAGGGTTGAGCGGATGCCTCCGCGCAAGATAAACTTGGTCGAGGCGGCGGATCAAAAGATCAAGAAGGTCTTCGATCCGCATATCGCCGGCGACGTCAACGACAGCCAGGCGAAGGTCGCCAAGTTCGGCGAGGTCTTCGATTGGCACGCGCATGACAATGAGGACGAAGCCTTCCTCGTGCTGCGCGGGCGCATCGCCATCGATTTCCCTGACGGTCCGGTCGAGCTCGGCGAGGGCGACTTCATCGTCGTGCCGCGCGGTGTCGAACACCGTCCGCGCTCACTCACCACGGAGCCTGTCGTGCTGATGTTCGAACCGGCCACGACGCTCAACACCGGCAACGCCAAGAGCGACCTCACGGTCGCTGACCTGAAGCGGCTCTGACCATGTTTTCCTCGATCAACGGTTTTTAGAAAAGGGCTCCCATGTCCATTCTCGTCGACAAGAACACCAAGGTGCTGGTGCAGGGCCTGACCGGCAAGACCGGCACGTTTCACACCGAACAGGCGCTGGCTTATCACGGCACGAAAATGGTCGGCGGCATCCACCCCAAGAAGGGTGGCGAGACGTGGACCGGCTCAAAGGGTGAAAACCTGCCGATCTTCGCCACGGTCGCCGAGGGCAAGGAAAAGACCGGTGCCAACGCTTCGGTCGTCTATGTGCCGCCGGCGGGCGCCGCCGAAGCCATTCTGGAAGCGATCGAGGCCGAGATCCCGCTGATCATCTGCATCACCGAAGGCATACCGGTGATGGACATGATCAGAGTCAAGGCGCGGCTCGACCGCTCGACCTCGCGGCTGATCGGCCCGAACTGCCCGGGTGTGCTCACCCCCAACGAATGCAAGATCGGCATCATGCCCGGAAACATCTTCCGCAAGGGCTCGGTCGGCGTTGTTTCGCGCTCGGGAACACTTACCTATGAAGCCGTGTTCCAGACCACCAATGTCGGCCTCGGCCAGACCACCGCCGTCGGCATTGGCGGCGACCCCGTCAAGGGCACCGAGTTCATCGACGTGCTCGAGATGTTCCTCGCCGACGAGGAGACCAAGTCTATCATCATGATCGGCGAGATCGGCGGTTCGGCCGAGGAAGACGCCGCGCAGTTCCTCAAGGACGAAGCCAAGCGCGGCCGCAAAAAGCCGATGGCCGGCTTCATCGCCGGGCGCACGGCACCGGCCGGCCGCACCATGGGCCACGCCGGCGCGGTCATCTCCGGCGGCAAGGGCGGCGCCGAAGACAAGATCGCGGCGATGGAATCCGCCGGCATCAAGGTATCGCCCTCGCCGGCAAGGCTGGGCACGACCTTGGTCGAGGCGATCAAAGGTTAAGGGAATAGGGGAGTAAGGGAGTAGGGCAGTAGGGAAAATAGCAGCGGCAAAAAGCGCTACTCCCCTATTCCCTTATTCCCCTACTCCCTCCAAAAACAGGAGACGGAGCCGGGCTCCGCGGACAAAAATGGCAAGACAAGATCAGGCCAACGACCAATTTTCGCTCACCTCTTTCCTTTACGGCGGCAACGCCGATTACATCGACGCGCTATACGCCGCCTATGAGGGCGATCCAGCCTCGGTCAATCCCGAATGGCAGGAGTTCTTTGCCGGGCTGAAGGACGATGCCGGCGATGTGCGCAGGAATGCCAAGGGCGCCTCCTGGGCCAAGCCCTCCTGGCCGCTGCAGGCCAATGGCGAACTGGTGTCGGCGCTCGACGGCAATTGGGGTATCGTCGAGAAGACGATCGAAAAGAAAGTCAAGGACAAGGCGGTCACCAACGGCGTCGTCCTGTCCGACGCCGACGTGCATCAGGCGACGCGCGATTCGGTGCGCGCCATCATGATGATCCGCGCCTACCGCATGCGGGGCCATCTGCACGCCAATCTCGATCCGCTCGGCATCGCCAAGCCGCTCGAGGATTACAACGAGCTGTCGCCGGAGAACTATGGCTTCACCGAAGCCGACTATGACCGGCCGATCTTCCTCGACAATGTGCTCGGGCTCGAATTCGGCACCATCCGGCAGATGCTGGAAATCCTGACGCGCACCTATTGCTCGACGCTCGGCGTCGAGTTCATGCATATTTCCGACCCCGAGGAAAAGGCCTGGATCCAGGCCCGCATCGAAGGTGCCGACAAGGAGATCACCTTCACCGCCACCGGCAAGAAGGCGATCCTGCAGAAGCTGGTCGAGGCCGAAGGTTTTGAGCAGTTCATCGACGTCAAGTACAAGGGCACCAAGCGCTTCGGCCTCGATGGCAGTGAAGCGCTGATCCCGGCGCTGGAGCAGATCGTCAAGCGCGGCGGCCAGCTCGGCATGAAGGAAATCGTGCTCGGCATGGCGCATCGCGGAAGGCTCAACGTGCTTTCCCAGGTGATGGCCAAGCCGCACCGCGCCATCTTCCATGAGTTCAAGGGCGGCTCGGCCGCACCCGACGAGGTCGAGGGTTCGGGGGACGTCAAGTACCATCTGGGCGCTTCGTCGGACCGCGAGTTCGACGGCAACAAGGTGCATCTGTCCCTGACCGCCAATCCTTCGCATCTGGAAATCGTCGATCCGGTGGTGATGGGCAAGGCGCGCGCCAAGCAGGATTACCTGTTCGGCCGCAGCCGCGAGGAGATCGTGCCGCTGGAAGAGCGCGCCAAGGTGCTGCCGCTCTTGCTGCATGGCGACGCCGCCTTCGCCGGCCAGGGCGTGATCGCCGAGATCCTCGGCCTGTCCGGCCTGCGCGGCCACCGCGTTGCCGGCACGCTGCATTTCATCATCAACAACCAGATCGGCTTCACCACCAATCCGCGCTTCTCGCGGTCGTCGCCCTATCCGTCCGACGTGGCCAAGATGATCGAGGCGCCGATCTTCCACGTCAACGGCGACGATCCGGAAGCCGTGGTGCATGCTACCAAGGTGGCCATCGAATTCCGCATGAAGTTCCACAAGCCCGTTGTGGTCGACATGTTCTGCTACCGCCGCTTCGGCCACAATGAGGGCGACGAACCGGCCTTCACCCAGCCGATCATGTATCGCAACATCCGCACCCACAAGACGACGGTGCAGATCTATGGCGACCGGCTGATCGCCGAGGGTCACCTCACCCAGGCCGAGCTAGACCAGCTCAAGGCCGACTGGCGGGCGCATCTGGAATCGGAGTGGGAAGTCGGCCAGCACTACAAGCCCAACAAGGCCGATTGGCTGGACGGTGCCTGGTCTGGCCTGCGCACCGCCGACAACCAGGACGAACAAAGGCGCGGCAAGACCGCCGTCCCGGTCAAGACACTGAAGGAAATCGGCAAGAAGCTGACCGAGGTGCCGAAGGATTTCGAGGCGCACAAGACGATCATCCGCTTCCTCGAAAACCGCCGTCAGGCGATCGAGTCGGGCGAAGGCATCGACTGGTCGACGGCCGAGGCGCTGGCCTTCGGCGCCATACTGCTCGACGGCAATCCGATCCGCCTGTCGGGGCAGGATTCCGAACGCGGCACCTTCTCGCAGCGCCATTCGGTCCTGTACGACCAGCGCGACGAGACCCGCTACATCCCGCTCAACAACCTGTCGGCGGCTCAAGCCGGCTACGAAGTCATCAACTCGATGCTGTCGGAAGAGGCGGTGCTGGGCTTCGAATATGGCTACAGCCTGGCCGAGCCCAAGGCGCTGACCTTGTGGGAAGCGCAGTTCGGCGATTTCGCCAACGGTGCCCAGGTGGTGTTCGACCAGTTCATCTCTTCGGGTGAACGCAAGTGGCTCAGAATGTCGGGCCTCGTCTGCCTGTTGCCGCATGGCTATGAAGGCCAGGGTCCGGAACACTCCTCGGCCCGGCTCGAACGCTTCCTGCAGCTTTGCGCCGAAGACAACATGCAAGTCGCCAACTGCACGACGCCGGCCAACTACTTCCACATATTGCGCCGGCAGCTGAAGCGCGACTTCCGCAAGCCGCTGATCCTGATGACGCCGAAGTCGCTACTGCGCCACAAGCGGGCGGTGTCGACTCTGCCGGAAATTTCGGGCGAAAGCTCGTTCCACCGATTGCTGTGGGACGATGCGCAGCTGCTTTCCGGCCAGGCGATCAAGCTCACCAAGGATTCGAAGATTCGCCGCGTCGTGCTGTGTTCGGGCAAGGTCTATTACGACCTCTATGAGGAGCGCGAGAAGCGCGGCATCAACGACATCTATCTGCTGCGCGTCGAACAGCTCTATCCGTTCCCGGCCAAGGCGCTGATCACCGAACTGTCGCGGTTCCGCAATGCCGAGATGGTGTGGTGCCAGGAGGAGCCCAAGAACATGGGCGCCTGGTCGTTCATCGACCCCTATCTGGAATGGGTGCTGGCGCATATCGACGCCAAGCATCAGCGGGTGCGCTACACCGGCCGTCCGGCCGCCGCCTCGCCGGCGACCGGACTGATGTCGAAGCATCTCGCGCAGCTCGCCGCCTTGCTCGAAGACGCGCTTGGTGAATAGAGAAGATCTGGGCGAACAACAGAACCGAAAGAAAACGGACAGGCACAATGGCTACCGAAATCCGCGTTCCCACTCTCGGCGAATCCGTCACTGAAGCGACCGTCGGCAAATGGTTCAAGAAGGTTGGCGATACAATCGCCGCCGATGAACCGCTGGTCGAGCTCGAGACCGACAAGGTGACGGTGGAGGTGCCTGCCGCCGCCGCCGGCACGCTGGGTGAGATCACCGTCAAGGAAGGTGAGACAGTCGGTGTCGGCGCGCTGCTGGGGTCGATTTCGGCAGGTGGCGCGGCCGCTGCACCAGCGACCAAGCCGCAAGCGGTGTCGCAGGCCTCGTCGCCGGATGCCGCATCGACCGGCAAGCAGGCCGCGGCCGAGACCGCCAAGATCGCCGGCGATGCCGGCCCGGTCGAGCCACGCACCATGCCACCGGCACCGGCCGCGGCGAAACTGATCGCCGAAAGCAATCTCTCGGTCGACCAGATCTCCGGTTCGGGAAAGCGTGGCCAGGTGCTGAAAGGCGACGTGCTCGACGCCATCTCCAAAGGCGCGCCGTCGCAGCCGGCAGAGACGCCGAAGGCGGCACCTGCACCGGTTGCCGTACGTGCGCCGTCCTCGGGCGACGATGCGTCGCGCGAGGAGCGCGTGCGCATGACCAAGCTGCGCCAGACCATCGCGCGCCGCCTCAAGGAAGCGCAGTCGACCGCCGCCATGCTGACCACCTTCAACGAGGTCGACATGTCTGCGGTGATGGCGCTGCGCACCAAATACAAGGACGTGTTCGAAAAGAAGCACGGCGTGAAGCTCGGCTTCATGGGCTTCTTCACCAAGGCGGTGACGCACGCGCTGAAGGAGATCCCCTCCGTCAACGCCGAGATCGACGCCACCGACATCATCTTCAAGAACTATGCCCATATCGGCGTCGCCGTCGGCACCGAAAAGGGCCTGGTTGTGCCGGTCGTGCGCAATGCCGACCAGATGTCGATCGCCGAGATCGAAAAGGACATCGGCCGCCTGGGCATCGCCGCGCGCGACGGCAAGCTGTCGGTGGCGGACATGCAGGGCGGCACCTTCACCATCTCCAACGGCGGCGTTTACGGGTCGCTGATGTCGACGCCGATCCTCAATGCGCCGCAGTCGGGCATTCTGGGCATGCACAAGATCCAGGACCGGCCCGTGGTGGTCGGCGGCCAGATCGTGATCCGGCCGATGATGTACCTGGCGCTCAGCTACGATCACCGCATCGTCGACGGCAAGGAAGCGGTGACCTTCCTGGTCCGCGTCAAGGAAAGCCTGGAGGATCCGGAACGGCTGGTGCTTGATCTCTAAGGCTGACGCGGTGGCTGAATCTGTCGAGCCAATCGATCTGTTCGAGCTTGTTACGACAGGCCGGGCGGGTCCGATTGAACTCGGAAAAAGCAGCCGTGAAACGGTGCGAGGCTTGATCGATCCGGAGGATGTGCGGGCGGACAATCATTATCGCCACGAGGACGCGGAGTCAGCGTGGTGCATCTATGGTAGAAATTGCGAGTTCTTCTTCAGTCCCGATTTTCATCTGAGGTCGATTAGCGTCGAGCCTGTCTTCGGAAGATTGCAATCGGGTGGAACGATGGCGACTTGGTATGGCCATCTGGACGTCGATTTGGGGCGGCATCCTGTGATTTTTGCAGGCACAAAGCCCATAGCCATACATACCTTGCCCAAGGCATTGCAGTTCCTGAACAAGAGCGAATTCAAGTGGGCAATCAGCGGCGGTCGTGAGCGCGACGTTTATATTGAGCTGGCGGAGAGTTCTCGCATCTTGACCCTCAAATACGAGGTTAATGCGGTTCCGGTCGACAGGAATGAAAACGTTGCGTTCGAGGTAGATTATTTTCTTTCGACGGTCTTCATCCTCGATCAAGCTGTTCAAGGCGGATAGCAGTGACGATCCGTTCTTTCTTGTCCGAAAGCCTGTCTACCGCATCGATAGCGGTCGGTGCGGCGATGATCCCGGCGGCAGCTTATGCCGCCTGCCCGATCGAACTCGCCGTCTATGGAGACGCCCAGGGCGGCAGCGAGATCGATTTCACGCCGACCGGCACCTCGGCGACCGTCACCAACAGCTTCCGCATGATCCTCGACAACAGTGTGGTGCTGAACGGCATCGTCATGTGGAACGAGGGCGTGTCGCGGCCGAACGGCGCGCTGATGTACAAATGCCCCGAGGGCGACGTCACCGGCGAGGAGCTTGCCGCCTGCACGCCCTGGCATGGCGTCATCTACACGGCGGATGACAAGGGCAACATCGGGCTGCTGCCGGCCGAAGGTGTCGAAGCGCCGAAGACGCTGATCCTGCCGGATCTCGGGCCAGCGTTGCGCCAATCCAGTGCCTATGGCGGCAGCGGGTTTTCGAAAGTGCCGGGGGATGTGTTTGCCTTGAAGGGATGCCAGGAATGAGCGGGACGCAAAAGGTGCTGCTGGTCACCGGCGGCAGCCGCGGCATCGGCGCGGCGATCTGCCGGTTTGGATCGAAGGCCGGCTACAGGGTCGCGGTCAACTACGCTGCGAATCAGGACGCCGCCGATGCACTGGTCGCGGAGATCGAGGCTGCCGGCGGCGAGGCTTTTGCGGTCAAGGGCGATGTCGGCAGCGAGGCCGATATCGTGGCCATGTTCGAGGCCGTCGACCGCGCCTATGGACGGCTCGATGCTTTCGTCAACAATGCCGGCATCGTCGACGTCAAGGCGCGCGTCGACGAGATGGACGTTTCGCGGCTGGAGCGCATGATGCGCGTCAATGTCGTCGGCTCGTTCCTCTGCGCCCGTGAGGCGGTCAAGCGCATGTCGACCCGCCATGGCGGGTCGGGCGGGTCCATCGTCAACATCTCGTCGGCGGCAGCGACATTGGGCTCGCCGGGCGAGTATGTCGATTATGCCGCCTCCAAGGGCGCCATCGACACCTTCACCATCGGGCTCGCCCGCGAGGTGGCGCTGGAAGCCATTCGCGTCAATGCGGTGCGCCCTGGCATCATCGACACGGATATCCACGCTTCCGGCGGGCAGCCGGACAGGGTGGAGCGGTTCCGCGACCTGCTGCCGATGAAAAGAGCCGGTACAGTGGATGAAGTCGCGGGCGCGGTTCTCTATCTTCTCTCCGACGCCGCGTCCTACACGACAGGCGCGATCCTGAATGTAAGCGGCGGCCGCTGAGCGCTCTCAATCAGATCGAGCATGATGTTATCCGAAAACCGCGTCACACGGCATCATGCTCAAACAGAAGGACAGTATCATGGCTTATGACGTCGTTATCATCGGATCGGGACCGGGCGGCTATGTCTGCGCCATCAAGGCGGCGCAGCTCGGGCTCAGGGTGGCGGTGGTCGAAAAGAACGCCACCTTCGGCGGCACCTGCCTCAACATCGGCTGCATCCCCTCCAAAGCGCTGCTCCATGCTTCCGAGATGTTCGCCGAGGCCGGCCATTCCTTCGACACGCTGGGCGTCGAGATATCGCCGCCGAAACTGAACCTGAAGAAGATGATGGCGCACAAGGACGCGACGGTGTCGTCGAATGTCAACGGCGTCGCCTTCCTGTTCAAGAAGAACAAGATCGACAGTTTTCGCGGCACCGGCAAGGTGGTCGCGGCCGGCAAGGTGTCGGTGACCGGCGAGGACGGCAAGGTCGAGGAGATCGAGACCAGGAACATCGTCATCGCCACCGGCTCGGACGTCGCCGGTATTCCCGGCGTCAAGGTCGACATCGACGAGAAGGTGATCGTGTCGTCGACCGGCGCATTGTCGCTGGAGAAAGTGCCAAGCCATCTGGTGGTGGTCGGCGGCGGTGTCATCGGGCTCGAACTCGGCTCGGTGTGGGCGCGGCTCGGCGCCAAGGTCACGGTGGTCGAATTCCTCGACACCATCCTCGGCGGCATGGACGGCGAGGTCTCCAAGCAGTTCCAGCGGCTGCTGAGCAAACAGGGTTTCGAGTTCAAGCTCGGCGCCAAGGTGACCGGCGTCGCCAAGGCCAAGAAGGGCGCTACCGTCACCTTCGAACCGGTCAAGGGCGGGGCGGCCGAGACGATCGAGGCCGATGCCGTGCTGATCGCCACCGGCCGCCGCGCCTATTCCGACAGTCTCGGCCTCGGGGAAGCCGGCGTCGAGGTCGACGAGCGCGGCCGGGTCAAGACCGATGGCCATCTTAAGACCAATGTCCCGGGCATCTATGCCATCGGCGATGTCATCGCCGGGCCGATGCTGGCACACAAGGCCGAGGACGAGGGCGTGGCGGTAGCGGAAACCATTGCCGGCCAGGCCGGCCACGTGAACTATGACGTCATTCCGAGCGTCGTCTACACGAGCCCGGAAATCGCCTCGGTCGGCAAGACCGAGGAAGAGCTGAAGAAGGCCGGCA
>NZ_RZTB01000770.1:0-221 GCF_003997735.1 Mesorhizobium sp. M7A.F.Ca.MR.148.00.0.0
CGATGACGGCGCTGATCGCGCTGCACGATGTCGGGCCGAACGGCCGCCGCGCCAACTCCCGCGCGGGCTCGATGTATGTCGTGAAGCCCAAGATGCATGGGCCCGACGAAGTCGCTTTCGCCGTCGAGATCTTCGACCGCGTCGAAGCGCTGCTCGGCATGACCGAGAATACCATCAAGATGGGCATCATGGACGAGGAGCGGCGCACCACCGTCAACCTC
>NZ_RZTB01000771.1:0-221 GCF_003997735.1 Mesorhizobium sp. M7A.F.Ca.MR.148.00.0.0
AAGATACGTCAAAACCTGAAAACGCCTTCCGCACCGACCGCGTGCCGCTGGAAGAGTGGGTCACGTTCAGCGAATAAGCCAGCCAGCCTCATTCGGTATTCATCTGTGCGCCGTGGCCGCTGACATGGGCGCCGTCTTGCGGCGTCAGCTTGAGGTAGGCAAGCAACGCGCAGAGCGTGATGATGCCCTCGATGACGAACAGGATGCGGAAATCGTCGGCG
>NZ_RZTB01000772.1:0-221 GCF_003997735.1 Mesorhizobium sp. M7A.F.Ca.MR.148.00.0.0
CTGGTCGATTTCCTGGTGCCGGAGCGCTTCGCCGCCGCCGTCAACGTCGGTGCGCAATTGACGGCGACGCCGATCGCCAATCCCAGCAATGTCTATACCGGCACGGTCTCGGCCATCGACAACCACATCGACGAAAAGAGCCGCACCCTGCTGGTCAAGGCCAAGATCGCCAACCCTGCCGATTCGCTGCGCGCCGGCATGTCGTTCGGCATCACCATGAA
>NZ_RZTB01000773.1:0-221 GCF_003997735.1 Mesorhizobium sp. M7A.F.Ca.MR.148.00.0.0
TTCCCTGGGGGTGTCGCCCCAGGTGAACAGGCCGTGGCTTTCCAGGACGACGCCCTTGGCGGCGGGATGTTCGAGGCAGAACTTCTCCAGCCACAGGCCGAGTTCGAAGCCGGGGCGCTTCCAAGGCAGCCAGCCAATGGCGTCGCCAAAGATCTCCTTGGTCAGAGCCTTGGAATCCTTGGCGGCGGCAATGGCGATGATGGCATCGGGATGCATGTGGT
>NZ_RZTB01000774.1:0-219 GCF_003997735.1 Mesorhizobium sp. M7A.F.Ca.MR.148.00.0.0
TTTCAATCCAGCCCGCCGGTTCCATGCCGGCGGGTTTTTTCTTGCGAGCCTGTTTTTCAGGCAAAGCATGGCGTCGAAAGATGTGACGCAACGGCACTTTGCTCATCATTGTTGCATATTTGTCATTCCCGTACCGACCGACTCCCTGCTAGAGACATTCTGGGTTTACTCATTGGGGTACGGGCATATGTTCATTCGCACATCCGCGAAATCTTTTCT
>NZ_RZTB01000775.1:0-219 GCF_003997735.1 Mesorhizobium sp. M7A.F.Ca.MR.148.00.0.0
GGAGGGGGATCGGCCGGCTGTTGCTGGAACTGGCCGAGCGCAAGGCGGTCGAAGCAGGACGTGCCGAGCTTCGTCTGCTGACCAACGGCGCCTTCGCGGCGAATGTGTCGCTGTACAAAAGGTATGGCTATGTCATCGATAGGGAAGAGCCGTTCATGGGCGGGATGACGGTCTATATGAGCAAGAGGCTCGCGGGATCACCGGCGATCTGAGGGAGGG
>NZ_RZTB01000776.1:0-219 GCF_003997735.1 Mesorhizobium sp. M7A.F.Ca.MR.148.00.0.0
ATATTCCTGATCTTGTTTGTCTCGACGATCGTGTTTTTCTTCACCGACTGGTAGGTGATGACTGATGCGGACGGATCGAGCGTCCAGTTCGGGCCAGCATTGGCGGTTTCCGGCACGAACAAGAGCAGGCCGCACGCGAGGATCAGGCCAAGGGCCCTTGCAGCCAAACGCCAGCTTCGGGATTTTGTCATTGTGCGGAATGCGACGGCTTCGAACATG
>NZ_RZTB01000777.1:0-218 GCF_003997735.1 Mesorhizobium sp. M7A.F.Ca.MR.148.00.0.0
CAGGCGGTCAGATGCGCACCGATGAAAAGCACAACCGCTTCGACGACGGACGGTATTCTGGTCATCGAGATCAAAGCGGCGAGAAGCAGCACGCCGAAGATCAGCCAAGTCGTCGCCACATAGGGATATATCAACGTCCCTGCAGGCTGCGCCAGCGCATCCACTTTCGGCGCGGCGATCGGGCCGAGCGCGACCGCGATCAGGCACAGCACGATCGC
>NZ_RZTB01000778.1:0-218 GCF_003997735.1 Mesorhizobium sp. M7A.F.Ca.MR.148.00.0.0
CAAGGAAGGAGCGCAGCGATTCGTACTCCTCCATCGAACGGATCAGCTCTTTCAAATTCTCCAGCCGGCCGGGGGCTTCGACCGAGCGGTCGTTTTTCCACATGTCGGTGTAGCCGCTCTCTTCCAAGATGGTCTCGGCGAGTTCGGTGTGCGGCGTGGTTTCCAACGCCTTTTGCCAGCGCTCGAAATTGGCCGCCACTTCACGAAGTGCGGCGCGC
>NZ_RZTB01000779.1:0-217 GCF_003997735.1 Mesorhizobium sp. M7A.F.Ca.MR.148.00.0.0
CCCATGAGCAGCGCCCGACATTCGACCGAACCACATTCGGGCTTGGCCTAACCGCGCGGTTCTGATCATGTTGTACATCTGGCACCTATCCATCCTGCTCAGTGCCCTTTCCCTGGCGATCATGCTTCTGCTGATCGTGCGTCGGGTATTGCAGGAGCGCCGGGGGACGGCGGGCGCCGATCAGCGGCGCCTTCTTCTGACGGCGCTCCTGCAATAC